>JANNAJ010000239.1:0-37801 GCA_031384285.1 Verrucomicrobiota bacterium | reverse complement strand
CCGCCGGTTCGACCCGGTCTCCAAGAAGGAGACGGTCATCGAGGCCAACGTCACGAACATCATCGAGAAGGGCGACCGGAACGCCGACATCGAGCTCAAGGACGGCGACCGAATCGAGGTCCCCGCCAGGTCCATCATCTTTTCGCAGGATGCCGGAGGCACGGTCTCCGTCGTAGGCCATGTGAACCGGCCGGGGCGGATCGAGCTGCCGGCCGGCAAGTCCATGGATCTGATCGAAGCCATCGCCGCCAGCGGAGGGTTGACGAGAGCGGCCGATCGGAAACGGATCAAGGTGCGACGCGACAACGCGGTCCAGAACCTCGACTGGGACGACGCGATGAAGACCCGGTTTGAGCTGAGACCAGGCGACGTGGTGGAAGTCGGTGAGAGAATTTACTGACCTGGGAGCCGGTCCGAAAATCCCGGCTGTGGATGGAATCGTCCGTCCGTCGGCTTCGCCGGGATCTCCACCCGGATTTCCGCTCGGATGGTCCTGAAACAAGCGGACGGGCGGCTGTCACCAGAAGGCGAATTTGACGGGGTTGAACGCCAAGAGTAGGTGACCTCCGTGCACCGCTCCCACAACCGTCCTCTCGTCCTCGCTTTCTGTCTGGGCTGGCCGGTGGTGTCGGCCGCCACGCTTCCTGCGCCGTTTCAGATCCGGGAGCAAGCGGGCCGGACCGAGGTCTATCTCCCCGCCGTGCCGGTCGCACCGGTGGCGGGCACGCGGTATCGGCTCCAAGTCGAGCACAGCGGCGACCTGAAGACATGGGATGCGCCGATCGAGTTGTCGGCGAGCGAGGATCCCTCCGCGCCGCTCAAGCTCACCTTGGACGCGGGAGCGGTCGGGTTCTACCGGTTGCGGTCCGAGGTGCAGGACACGGGCGAAGCCGCGGACGGCGCGGAGCTGTTCGGCTACAACCGCGTGTTCCAGCAGGAACTGCGGAAACTCGGCTACCCGACGGCGGCCGAGTTCGCCGCGCGCTTCGCCCCGACGAACACCTACCTGGCGCAGCTCGGGTTCGACCCGACGACGGCGCGCTACTGGACGGAGTTCGACACGGACCCGGCCGTGTTCAACGCGAAGCTGCCGGCCAACTCGCCTGACCGCCGCCTGCACGACTTCCGCCTGAACGCGGAGGAGTCGGCGCGGTTCCGGACAAACGGCTTTGTGGTGAGCGAGCGGTTGGGCTCCTACAGCTTCGCCGATGTGTATTACAAGGTGTTCGCCGACGATTTCCCGGTGTTCATCTCCGCCGACTCGGCGCTGCACGCGTGGCACTGGACGTATCAGGCGATGCTGGGCGAACTGGAGGAGACCCAGCTCACGCAGGCGCTCAAGGCGATGTTCGACACGATGGCCGGGCAGGTGGCAGCCGTGGCAGGAGAAGTCGGCGACGGGCCGCTGCGCGCAAGCGTGCGGGATGCCGACTACTTCCTCGCCGTCGCCAGCTCGCTCCTTGAAGGCACCGCGGTCCCCCCGAAGCTCGCCCAGGACGTACGTGTGGCCGAGACGCTGGCCGCAGTCGCGGCGCAGCGATACCGGGCTGACTTTCTCCTTTGGGAAGATAGACACCCGGAAGACGAGCGCGCCTTCGATTTCTCCCAGTTCACCGTCCGCGGCCACTACACGCGTACCGTGGCGCTCGGCCGGTATTTCCAAGCCTTCATGTGGACCGCGCTGGCCGATCTGCGCGTGGCCGGTCCGAGGGCCTCGTCACGCGAAGCAGGCACCGCCATCGTCCTCCACGAGCTGTATTCCCGCAGCGGAGCCGCCGTGCCTTGGGAGACCTTGGACGAACTGTTGCGCGTCTTCGTCGGACCGACGGACGCGCTGACGTTCCGGGAACTGGGCCCGTTGCGGACCGCCACCGGTCTGACGCTCGCGGCGGCGAACACGCCCGCCCGTGTCGCGAAGTTCCAAGCGGACCTGCTGGCCGGGAACTATGGCGTGCAGAATTACGCCAACGCCACCTACGCCACCCCGTTCGGACCGGAACAGACGCAGTTGCCACGTGTGTTCTCGGCGACCGGGCAGCGGTTCATCTCGGACGGCTGGGCCACGGCCCAAGTGACGTTCGACCGCATCCGTTGGAACGAAGAGCTACCGGGCGGAAGGACGTTCGAGGGCAAGGTGGTGCGGCGGCTGCCCACGGGGCTCGATGTGGCCTTCGGCGTCTTCGGCAACTCGCAGGTCGTGCCGGAGATCGCGGCCGGCATCACTCGAAGCGGATTGCCCTACCAGCACAACCTCGCCGCGGTGAAGGCCACGTTCGACCAGCAGGCCGCACCGGCTTGGGGCGACAGCATCTACGCCCGCTGGCTCTATGCGCTGTGGATGCTCTCCGCGCCGACGACCGATCCGCGCCACCCGCAGGCCATGCGGACTCGGGTTTGGGCGCAAAAGACGGTGAATACCCAGCTCGCCTCGTGGACCCAGCTGCGGCACGACACGGTGCTTTATGCGGCACAGCCCTTTTCCGGGATCATCGGGTGCGAATACCCGGCCGGCTTCGTCGAACCGCGTGTCGAGTTCTGGCAGGCGATGTGGAGGATGGCCCAATCCACGGTCCATGCGCTGGGGAAGTTCGAGGCCAGCGGCACGATCTGGGTGCGAGACGACCGGTTTGGTGGATCGTATCAGGTGGATCTCGCCCGCCAAGCGGACGCCCGGATCAAGCATTGCCTGAACTTCGCCAGCCAGATGGCGAAGCTGCAGGAACTCGCCCGCAAGGAACTGGCGGCGGAGCGGTTCACCACTGCGGAGACCGCCTTCGTGCAAGGCACGATGAATGTTCAGACCCATCCCTATGTCGGGAAGAGCTTCGACGGTTGGTATCCCGGTCTGTTCTACAAAGATTACGGGCAGTATGCTCCACCATCCCCTTTCGGTGGCGGCGCCGACATCAACGCCTCTGACCGCCCGGACGCCTTGGTCACCGACGTTCACACCGCCCCGCCGGACGACCGCTACGCAGGAGGCGTGCTCCACGAGGCCGTCGGCAACGTGGACCTGCTGCTCATCGCCGTGGACAGCGGGCCTGACAAGATGGTCTACGCCGGCCCGACGCTGAGCCACTACGAGTTCATCCAACCCGGCCTCACCCGGCTCACGGACTACAACTGGCAAGCCCGCTTGGGCAGCACGAACAAGCCGCCTCGCCCGGTCTGGACCCAAGACTACCTCGTCCCCAAGTGACACCGTAGCTTGGACGTTTGGCCGTCCTCGGCGGCCCGCCTCACCAATACCCGTAGCAGCCGTCCGCCCCCCAGATCTGGGACCCGCGGTACCGCCGCATCTGTTGGATGCCTTTCCAACTCACCGAGCCGTCGAGCAGACCGACGTTGCCGCCTTTCGCACCGAGGTCGGCAGGACGTTGTTCGTAGGCCGCTGGATGGCTGTCGAAATAGCTGTCCTCCGCGATGACGGGGCCCCGCGCGGTGTGCGGAGCGAGGATGCGCTGGTAGGCCGGCGAATCGACGTTCAGGTCGGCGACCAGCACGAGCGACGGGTCGTCCGAAGCCTTCTGCGGCGAGGTCCAGGTGTTGGTCACGCCGTCGATCAGCGCCCAGGGAGAGTTCGGGTGGCCGCCGAGATAATGGTACCCGATGGCGATGCCGTAATCGGGATGGGTGCGCCATCCGGGACGTTGCATCCAGCGGCGGAGGTTGGGGCAATCGAACGACTTCAGATCGGGTGAATAGTGAAGGAGGTTCGACTGCGTCAGCGTCGAGAAGACCGGCGTGTGCGTGTCCTTCTTGTCGACCTTGTCGGTGCCGCCTTGCGGGAGTTCCTGCCGGTTGTCCAAGGCGTAGATCTGCGCGGCGAGGATGAACTGGCGGATGTTGTTCAGGCAGGCGGTCCGGTTGCCGCGTTCTTTGGCCCCGGCCAAGGCGGGCAACAACATGCCGGCGAGGACCGCGATGATGGCGATGACGACCAACAGCTCGATAAGCGTGAAGGCCCGTCCCGAATGATGCGCGGAGCTCCCGTCGGCTGGCGACGGCCCGGTGCTCGGTGAAGGAAGTTCGCTGTCCATGGCGGTGGGTATGTTCAGGGAGCGGCGGTCTTCTCACGCACGCGGAAGAAACGGGCGGTCGCATCCGCGGCCATCGGCAGATCGGCTCGGAGCTTGCCGTCGGCGGCGGCGAACGCGGGGCTGAGCGGCGTCCACACCATGGCACCGTCGGCCAGACCAGGCGCGACAAGAAGCTCGATCCGGCCGGCCGCCACGGCGTCGAGGGATGTGCCGTCCTGTGCAGATACTTCGAGGCGCAACCGGTCGCCTGCGGGCAGCAGCGAGGCCGCGAGCGTCAGCTGCGGCAAGGGAGCGACGGCACCGGCGACATCCAGCGCGACGATCTGCGTGTCGCTGCGCGCGTAGATCCGGCCGCCGGAGAAGGCGGGATGGTTCCACGAGGTCCCGGACAGCGCCTGGTAACGGGCGATCTCGGTGTAGGCCGCGGGGTTGGGTTCCACGAGCACGAGTTCCCCGCTCTCCCGCAGCACGAGGAGCTTGCCGCCGACCTTGATCATCGAGGCGAAGCCGGGGTTGCCCGATCCGACCTTGGCCGTCGTCCAGCGGTTCGTGCGGCCTGCGAGGCTGAAGCAGGCCATGTTCTTGGGGGTGCGCTCGATGATGCTGTAGAGATGTCCTTCGTGGTGGACCGGGGTCGCCCAATGGTTCTGGTACGAACTGCTCCGCTTGTAGTCGGTCTGCCCGACGCTGAACGTGTCGCCCGTCTTGGTCACCCGCGCGGTCCATGCCCCGAGCGAATAGGCGCAGGATCCGTAGACGTGATCGCCGGCGATGACCGGGGTAGACGCCGTGGACGTGGCGGACGGCGAGAAACCGTAGCGCCACAGGACGGCTCCGGTCTCCGGCACCACGCCCACCAGGCCTCTCAGCGTCTGGAACACGACCTGCGGCGTGCCAGCGATCGTGGCGTAGGCCGGCGTGGCGTGGGTCATCGTGTCGTTCTGACCTTTCCAGACAGTGACGCCATCCGATTTCCGGACCGCCATCAGACGTTGGTTGGCCACGTTGGAGTTGAGGAAGACCAGATCGCCCACCACCAGGGGCGAGGCCGCGTTCTGCCAACTGATGACCTCCGTGCCCGGGAACTCGGCGATGAAATCCCGGCTCCAGACGACGGTGCCGTCGTCGGCACGCAGGCAGGATAGCTTGAGATACGACGTGAAGACGTAGACCCGGTCACCGTCCACCGAGGGCGTTGAACGCGGGCCGTCGGTACTGCCCGTCCCGGCGTGTGGATAGGAAGCCTCATCCAGAGCGGTGGCCCAGAGTTCCCGGCCGGTGTCGGCATCCAGCGCGACACAGACCTCGCTGGGCGCGCCCGAGACCTGCCGGTTCACCTGGGTGAAGGCACGTCCGCCGCTGACGGTGATGGAACTCCAGCCCGGGCTGATCGACTTCTTCCAGACCACCTTCGGCGGCTTCAAGGACCAGTCCGTGCGGATCGGTTCGGGACTTGACCCGTCGTGGTCGGGGCCCCGGTACTGCGGCCAATCCGCGGCCCACAAAGGCTCCGAAGCCATGATGACGAGAAGCCCTGCGAGGTATCGTCGCGCTTGGATCACGGAAAACAGTGTTGCGGGAACCATACAGTCGCAAAAGCTGCCGATGGCTGGACAATCGTCAACTGCGGGTTTCGCGGAGGCTGCAACTCCGGCTGGATCTGGCCGGGGTCGAGGCCGCCCCGTCGGGTGTCTCGCTGAAAAGGAGCGGCCGACCGGCCTACGCCGCGCCGGCGGTCTTGGTCTTGACGGCGATCTGTTCGGCACTGGGCAACCGGATATCCCACGCCAGTTTCACCGCGGCCATCGCCCGGATCATCATGAAGACGACGTCGCATTGCCACCAGCGGAGGCCGTGGCGGGCGGAGGTCGGGAACGCGTGGTGGTTGTTGTGCCAGCCTTCACCGAAGGTCAGGAGCGCACAGACCAGGTTGTTCCGGCTGTGGTCCGCGGTGTCGTACGGCGTCGAGCCGAACAGGTGGCAGATGGAGTTGATGCTCCAGGTCGAGTGGTGGACGAGGAACAACCGCACAAAACCGCCCCATAACACCCCGGTCAGGAAGGCGTTCCAGCTTCCGGTGATGGCGAAGGCGATCGCACCGGGCAAGACGAGGCCGAGGAAGATCCAGAGGAAGTAGAAGCGGTTCAACGCCATGAGCTGGCGGTCGCGGATCATGTCGGGGACGAGCCGGACGTAGTTCTCGGGCTCGTGGGAGAACATCCAGCCGACATGCGAGTGCCAGAGACCCCGGACCGATTCCCAGAGCCCGTGTCCGTCGTGATGGGGCGAGTGCGGGTCGCCGGCCTCATCGCTGCACTTGTGGTGCCTGCGGTGGCAGGCCGCCCAGAAAAACACCGGGCCTTGGGCCGCCATGCTGCCCGCGATGCACAGCGCGACACGCACCGCCGGGACGCATTTGAAGCTACGATGGGTGAAGAGCCGGTGGTACCCGAGGGTGATGCCGAGCATCGTCACCGCGTACATCCCTCCGCAGAGCATCAGGTCCAGAAGCGTGATTCCTCGGCCCCAGAACAACACGACCGCACCGGCGAACGCGACCAGCGGTGTGATGACCGTGACCAATGCGACCGCACGTTCGAAACGTTGGTTGGGCTGGGCGGGTGCCTGCGATGAAGATGCTTTGATGCGATTGGCTCAAGGAACACAAATCAGATGCGACCCATGGCAGGGGCAACTTTGCCCGAGTTCTCCCGGGTGCAAGGCAAGGTCCCGTGTTTTCACGCGCGTTCCCGGCCGGCTACCCGAAAGGGGTCGATTCTTTCTGGATTCCGAACAGCCCCATAGGAGCGGCGCATCCCCAACTCCGCAAGGCCAACTTCCCAGCCGGTCCTCGGCAGGACGATTCTTAACTTTCCGGTCACAGAGCACCCCTGATGACCGCCGCACGCCGGGCCGAAATCCTTGGCCAAAGGCCCGGGACACGGCCTTACGTTCCGCCGCGGATCGGCCAGGGCACGGTTTCTCGCCGGAACCTGGCCCTTCAGCGTCCTTTGCCCAGGCCGCGTCGGAGGCTAGCTTGCCGGCCCGATGACTCCGCTCCCGCTGCACGAAGTCCACGCCGCCCTCGACGCCCGGTTCACCGAGGTGAACGGACAAGAAGCGGTCGCCGACCACGGCGATTGGATGGCCGAGCACACGGCGTTGCACACCGCGGCCGGGATCATCGACCTCAGCTTCCGCGGGCGCATCTGCCTCACCGGCGCCGACCGCGTGCGCTCGCTGAACGGTCAGGTGACCAATGACGTCAAGGCCCTCGCCGCAGGCCGCGGTTGCCACGCGGCGTTCTGCAGCCCGAAGGGACGGCTCGTCGCCGACGCCTTCATCCACGCGCTGCCGCAGGAGCTGCTGCTCGATTTCGAACCGGGCCTCACCAAGTCCCTCACGGAGCGCCTCGAACACCACATCGTCGCCGAGGACGTCCAGGTCGTGGACGTCGCGCCTTACTATGGGTTGTTCGGCGTGCAAGGTCCGCGCGCCACGGAAGTCATCGGCAAACTGGGGCTTTTCCCGCTGTTGCCCACCGGACGCCTCGCTTCGGTCTCGGCGGCCGACCCGACGCTCGGCGAGCTCTACCTGATGGAACACCAGCGCGTGGGTTTCCCTGGATTCGACCTCTTCGTGCCGACGGACGCCTCGGCCGCGGTGCTCGACAAGTTGGCCGCAGCGGCGAAGGAGGTCGGCGGTCGGCTCGTCGGGTTCACGGCGTTCGAGGCGGCACGCTTCGAGGCGGGCATCCCTCGGCTCGGAGTCGAGATGGACGAGACCCATCTGCCGCCCGAAGCCGGTCTGGACCGCGATGCCATCAGCTACACCAAAGGTTGCTACACCGGGCAGGAGACCATCGCCCGCATCCGCACCTACGGCCAGGTGACGAAGGCGCTGCGCGGGATCCAGCTCGCGGACGACCTCGGGACGTTGCCCGCGAAAGGCGACCGGCTCGTGAAGGAGGGTCGCGAAGTCGGGACCATCATGAGCGCGTTGACGTCGCCTTCGTCGGGTCGCCATCTCGCGCTCGGCTATGTGCGCAAGGAGTGCAACGCCATCGGGACCGGGCTGGTGCTCCGGACATCCTCCGGAGAATCCGCGGCCACGATTGTTCCTCTGCCGTTCGTGTGAACGAGTGGCGCCGATCGGCGGCATCCGACGAGGCCCACGCCTTCAACGCTGCCCCGACCGCAGGCTACCGGCCGCCACCTCCGCGAAGACCCGGCGCCAATCCTCGAACGCGACGTCACGACGGCACTCGGCCTCGATCCACACCCTTCCCTGCTCCGCTTGGGCGCGGGCCTTGTCCGGGTCCCGCGCGATCTGGAAGAAGACCTCCGCCATCGCGTCCACGTCCCGACGAGGCGTGAGCAAGGCGTGTCCGCGGAGTCGCACCGCCATGCCGCCCACTTCGCTCGCCACGACCGGGACGCCGCAGGCCAGCCCCTCGATCGTCGCCAGCGAGAGCCCCTCCTCGAGGGACGCCTGGCAGACCACGTCCGCGGCGCGGAAGTAGTCGGCGAGCTCGCGCATCGGATGCAGCGCCGGTCGTCCAAGCACCCAGTCCGCCGTGTCGGCCAGACCGAGCTCGGCCGCCAGCCGCAGGAAATCTTCGTACCCGCCGCCCAGGTTCAACACCACGGCATCGACCCCTCGGCGGCGGAGCGCCGCGGTCGCCCGGAGGACGGTTTCCGGATCCTTCTCGTGGCTGACGCGGCTCGGGAAAAGAACGAGGAACCGGTCCGTCGGAAGCCCGTGCCTTTGGCGCAACGCGGTCCGCTCGGCGGCCGAGGCCGGACGGAAGCGCCCGGTGTCCACTCCGTAGTAATGCCCGAGCTGCACCCGCTTCGAGTAACGCGCCGCCACGGAGCGGAGGTACGGGCCCCAGGCCACGCATCGCGTGACCCACCGGCCGTTCACGGTCATCAACCAGCGCATCACCTGCTCGCCGAGCCACGCTTCCACAGGACCGATCCGGCGCCGCTCGCGACGGCACCGGAAATACTCGATCGCCGGGACGAGCACGCTGACGACCACCGGGACCCCTCGGGGCACGCAGGCCAGGTTGGCGCTCAACGTGCCGCGCAGAAGTTCCTGCGAGAGCACGACATCGAACTCGCGGGCATGCCGCCAGAGCCACGCGAACGAACGCCATTGGAACGACAGGCGTCCTCCGGGGAGTTCGTGGATCGGGATCTCCAGCCCTGCCTCGCGGATGCGGTTGTCGAGCCCGCTCGCACGGAAGGGCACCTCGGACACGATCAACGTCAGGTCGCAGATGCCGGCCAATCCGACGACGAAACGGATGTCCGTATGCCCCTCGACGAGGAACAGCACACGCATTGTTCGGCCAGCGATCATCCGGTCGGATGAGGGTTCTTTGCCCCGACCCCTGCGGACAAGCCCTGATTTTCCACGACACTCTGGTAGACGGACCATGTCGATCCCGCGCAGACCTCCCAGCTATGCCGCCCGATCGTCGCGCGGGCCGCTCTTCCGATGATCGTCGCCGTCGCCGGATCCGCCTCCAGACGCCCGAGCTGCTCGCGGAGGCTCTCCGACGATGTCGGGTCGCACAAAAGCCCGTCATGGCCGTGCCGCACCAGCTCAGCCGCTCCCATCTCGCGCCCGAGCACCACCGGCAAGCCGCTCGCCATCGCTTCCGTGGCCACCATGCCGAACGGATCGTAGGCGCTCGGATAGATGAAGGCATCCGCAGCCCGGAAAGCGAGTTCCGGGGACACCTCGAATCCATGGAAAGTGATCCGGCCGTCGACGCCGAGCTGCCGTGCCAAGGCGCGGTGGGCATCCACCACCGAACGGGTGACCACGAGCAGACGGACATGGGGGAACATCGGCATCTGGGCGATGACTTCGCGGAGGCCTTTCACGGCTTCGCCCATGAACAGCCACGTCCGGCCCTCGTCGCGGAGGCCGTAGCGTGCGCGGACCTCCGTGCGTTCTACGTTGTCGTGGACCGGGCGGAAGCGGACCGCGTCGGTGCCGTGCGGGATCACGCTGAGCGGACGGTCCCATCCGTATTCTTCCGCGAGCTCCGCCCCGAGGCGTCGTCCCATCACGATGGCATGGCGCGCGCGTCGTCGCTTGTAGAACGCCCGCTCGAGCGGCGTGACGATCGCGGAGAACAACCGGTCCTTGGACCGCGCCGCCGGCGGCAACCACCGGAGCCGTGCGGCGTTGACCATGTGGACGGTGACGACGTCCGCCCGCCAGGACGAGAGCCCTTGTGCATGGACCAAGTCATGCCGGGCTCCGCGGAGCTTCAGCTCGGCCCCGGCCAAGAACGTGAAGACGGTCGTCAGATGCCGGCCGCGCCACGCCGGCACCGGCCGCCAATCGACGTCGGCGAGTTCCGCTGTATCGGCCGTGGCCGAGTAGACGGTGAACCGGCACCGGTCGCGGAGATGCCGGACCAGTTCGACGCAGTAGCGTCCCTGGCCGTTGTTGCGGTCGAAATCATGGACCACGAGCGCGACTTCCATGGACAAGGACACAGCGTCCGGGCCGGTCGGGACGGCGTCAAGACACACGAATCCGAGCGGCGCGGCCGAGCTTGCGGACGGCGGAGCGACCTCTCTAGGCTCGCTCGTCGGTCGAGCCGCGACCGTCGGAACCTGCACGACGACGGATGAGAATCGCACTGGTTGTCCACGACTACGATGCCAACTACGGCCAGGGACGCTACTGCGTCGAACTGGTCCGGCATCTCCGTGGACGCGCGGAGTTCGTCGTCTACTCCAACACCTTCGCGGCGAAGGAAGGTCCCGGCCTCCGCTGGCGACGGGTCCCGGCCGATCGTCGCAATGCCGTCACGACGGTGTTCTCCTTCCTTCCTGCCGCGGAAGCGATGATCCGGCGCGACAAGCCCGACCTGATCCATTGCCAAGGACTCACGTGCTGGAGCGCGGACATCATCACCGGCCACATCTGCAATGCCGCCCGCGGACGCCGGCTCCGGACGCCGGCCCGGCGGCCCCATGCCTTCATCCGGCTGGTGAAGCCGTTCGAACGCGCGTTCTACCGCCAACGAAGAGTCCGTCGGTTGATCGCGATCTCGCGTTCTCTCGAGACCGAGATCCGTGAGGAGTACGGATGGACGAAGCCGGCGAACGTGATCTACCACGGGACCGATACGGCACAGTTCCACCCCGTCTCGGACGCGGTCGAGCTCTCGGCGCTGCGGCGACGCTTCAAAGTCCCTGAGGACCGTTCGATCTGGTTGTTCATGGGCGAGGCCGTGAAGGGACTCCGCGAGGTGATCGAACAGCTCGGGTCGTTCCCGCAGGCCCATCTGCTCGTCGTGTCGCGCTCCGAGCTCGGTCCCTACCAAGGTCTGGCCGAATCACTCAGCGTGGACCACCGGACGACGTTCCACGGATACGAACCGGTCTCGGCGGAGGCTTTCCGCGCAGCCGATGTCTTCGTCTATCCGAACGACTACGATCCGTTCGGCATGGTGGCCGCGGAGGCGATGGCGACGGGCATCCCCGTCGTGCTCGGTCGCGCGATCGGAGCGGCCGAACTTGTGGACCACGGCAGGAACGGGTTGCTCTGCGACCAGCAGGATGCCGCGTCCGTCCGCGAACAATTGGCCAGGATCGCTGCCGATCCGGCGAACGCGAGGGCGATGGGGCGCGCCGCCCGGGCCACGATCGAACAGCACACGTGGGACGTGTGCGCGGAAGAGACGTGGAGCGTGTACGAACAGGTGCTCAGGGAGAAGCAAGCGACGTGAACTCGCCCAAGATCACTTTTCTTGTCAACAGCGGCCCGGACAGCATCGAGGCCGTCCGGGCCCGGGGATTGGCCCGGCGGTTGCCGCCGGACAAGACAAGGTTTCTGTTCCGGGACGGGTCGCGTCTTTCGACTTGGTTCCGCTGGGATGCCGAGCTCAAGCGTGATCGGCCGGATCTGCTCTACGTTCTCAACACCGCGATGCCCGGCGCTGCGCTTGCGGTCTGGTGGCGGAGGCGGCACGGGATCCCGTACCTGCTCGACACCGGCGATGCGATCCACGAGATGGCGCGACGGTCCGGGATCCAAGGCGGTTGGCGGCTTCCGCTGCTGTGGCTTCTGGAGAAGGTCTCCCATCGTGATGCCTCCGTGGTCGTGGTCCGGGGAACACGGCATCGCGAACACCTCGTCGCTTCCGGTCTGCCCCGCGTGACCGTGATCCGGGATGGCTACGCCGAGCAGGCGTCCGCGACACCCGGATCGGTCGAGAAGTTGAGGCGGCGCTTAGGTCTCGACGGCCGGTTCGTCGTCGGGGTGATGGGCTCTCTCGTCTTCAGCCCGAGCCTCGGCATCTGCTACGGTTGGGACCTCGTCCGGGCTTTGGTGGACCTCAAAGAGTTGCCTGTCACCGGACTCATCATCGGGGACGGTGACGGAAAAGCTTGGTTGGAGGCTCAGGCCAAGGCCGCAGGGGTCGCCGACCGTGTCGTGTTCTGCGGCCGGATCCCGTACGCTGAAGTTCCGACCTACCTCCGGTTGATGGATGTCGCCCTGTCCACGCAGACCAACAACCTCCCCGGTCAGGTCCGGACGACCGGAAAACTCCCGGAGTATATGGCCGCGGAGCGGTTCATCCTAGCCAGCCGTGTCGGGGAAGCGGCTCTGCTGCTGCCGGATCTGATGCTGCTGGACTACGACGGTGAGGTGGACGACAGGTACCCGGACCGTCTCGCCAAGCGTGTGCGCCTGCTCCAATCGCAGCCCGAACTCCTCGAAGTACGCCGGACGATGCCGCCGCTCGCCTTCCGGGAATGCAACTACGATCTGCTCAGCCAGAGGCTTGTCGACCTTGTCCGGGAACTACCGACCGCCTAACGGATCCCCACGATCGAGATCGCCAGTTCGAGAAGCACGACCAGTCCGAGAACCGCCCACACGGCCAGTCTTTGGATACGAAGATCACCTGGTTCCGTCGGAGCAAGCTGGAACCTCAGATAGACCGACCCACAGCCGATCGTTGCTCCATCCCGGATGTCTTTTGCCGGGGCATTCACTCCATCGATGGTCACGATCCGCCCCTCGCCGGCTCGAAGGAAGAACCGCTGTCCGGGAGAGAGCTCAACCCTGAAATGGGCGTCCCAGACACCCGGGTCGGCCAAACAAAGGTCTGCGTCCGACCGACCGACAGTGAAAGGGAACCGAGACATCCGTACCAGCGTGCCGGATTTCTCCCCCGACACGACGGTCAGCTCGGCCGTCACAGGATGCTGCGCTTCACATAGATCGAGTCGCCGGGGTACATCGGCAAATCGAGCTTGGGATCGCTCAAGGCTTTCTTCACGTTGATGATCAACTGTTGCCGGTTCGCCCGGGTGACGATGACCGAGGTCCGGTCCGCATACTCCGTGAAGCCACCGGCGGCGTTGATGGCTTTGGTGACCGTCATGTCCCCAAGATACGCGATCGGCCCGGCAGAGCGGACCTCGCCACCGATGGAGATCGACAAGCTCAACCGTTCGATGATGACCGACATCCGGCGGTAGATGCGGCGTTGGTTGACATAGATATCCTGGATCTCCTTCTCGATATCGGTCCGCTTTTTCCCGAGCAAGTTGATCTCGACTCCCTTCGGCAAAGTCAGCTTCCCATCTTCGGGGACCTGCTGCTCGGTAGGCAGAGTCGCATCCGGGATATCGCTGATGACGATCCGGATCCTGTCGCCGGCACGCAGCAGATCGGGGCCGAGCGCATTCGGGTCGGAAGCCGTCGACGGGACCGGAGCCGAGGCAGCAGCACCTCCGGTCGTTTCGCAGCCGGTGACGAAAACGGCCAGCATCAAGCCAAGCACCAGCAGACCGGTCTGGGATGCTTTCGATAGGGACCACTTCATGGACGGTGACATTGGGATACGGTAGCGATGACGCTCAGAACTTTTGCTTCAGATCCAGACCGGCCTTCCCGGAAGACGATTTTCCCTCCCCGGGCTTCTTCTCGCCGGCAGGACGGCTGTCGTCGCTCTTCGAGTAGTAATCGTAGTAATAGCCGCTGTAGTAGTAGTAGTAGCTGTCCTGCGAGATGTTGATGTTGTTGAGCACGACACCCAACAGCTTGCCGCCGACCTTCTCCACCATCTGCTTGGCGCGGAGCGTCATCTGCTGCGGATATTTGCGGTACTGGACGACCAGGACCGCCATGTCCACCTCGCTCGCGAGGATCGAGGCGTCGCTGACCCCCATGATGGGCGGAGAATCGAAGAACACGAAGTCGTACCGGCTCTTCGCCTCGTCGATGAACGCCCTCATCGCTGACGAGTTCAGGATGCCCATCGAACTGCTCGGGAGCTTGCCGCTGGCCATGAAATCCATGCCCGGCTGCGTGGTCGTCTGGATCACCTCCTCGAGCTTGTTCTGCTTCAGGAGGTAGTTGGTCAGACCCATGTTGTTGGGCACCCCTAGGATTTTATGGAGGCTAGGACGACGAAGGTCGGAGTCGACGATCAACACCCGGCTCCCTTGCTGCGCAAAGATGGTCGCGAGGTTGAAGATCGTGGTCGATTTGCCCTCACCGGCACCACCGCTGACCACGGTCATGGTCCGTAGATTTGGATCTTTCCGCGAGAACAGGATGTTGGTCCGCAAGACACGATAAGCCTCCGCATGCGGGCTCTCGGGGCCTTCGTTGATCAATGCACCGACATTCTGCGGGATGACGCCGAGCACAGGCGCTTGGAGCGCATGTTCAACGTCATCGATTGTCTTGACGCTGGTGTCGAGGTATTCGATGAAGAACGCCAAGCCCACGCCGAGCAGGATACCTGCGATCGCTCCCAAGGTGATGTTCAGACCTTTGCTCGGTTTGACAGGCCGAAGACCAGGCTGGGCCTTGTCGATGAGCTCGACGCTCGAGGTCTTCCCGATCTTGGCGTTCACTTTCTCTTGGATGATCTGTCCTTGGAGAGCGGCCCGCATCCGTTCCAAGGTATCCAACTCCTTCTTTTTGGTGCGATAGGGCTGGTATTCGACCATCTTGGTCGCGTCCTCCTTCTTCGCAGCGTCCATTTTCTCCTGGGTCTTGCGGACGGTGTCACGGTCCGTCTGGACCTGGAGAGCCAAAGCGGACATGATTCCCTCGACGGCTTGGTCGATCTGGCTGTTGAGCTTGGCCAAGACATCGTTCACCCGTTTGACATCCGGATGTTCTGGGCCGAGATCCGGGTTCAGTGATGTCCTGCGGACCTCCGTCGTGCTGAGGTCCTGGAGGAGGTTCTGCAACAGCGGCGTCGGGCGGTTGACATTCAATGCATGCCGCAGAGCCTCACCGCTCTTCGACTTCAGGCTGCTCCACAAGTTCTCGCTCTGGCTCAGCCGGGATTCGGCATCGGTGAGATACATCCCAAGCCGCCTGAGCTCATCCGTTGAGAGAGATTGGAACTGAGAGCCATCCGCAACGATATCAGGGATCTTCAGGTCCAGCTTCAACTTGTCGACCTCCACGTTCGCGGCCTTGACCTGTGCATCGAGTTGCGCCAACTCGTTGGTGAAGGCCCCGAGGCCTTGGATGCTCTTCCCGCTGCGCAACGTGTTCCGGTATTCCTCGTACACCCGCGCCACGGCATTTGCGATGTCGGCGGCCAGTTGCTTGTCACCGCAGATCGCGGTCACCTCGATGATGCTGGTGTTGCGGAACTGCTTGACCTCGACCTCGCGGTTGAGGAATTCGAACGACTCTTGGGTCGTGAACTCACGTGTGGATTTATAGCGTTCGGCGTACTTCTTGTTGAGGTCGAGCTGCTCGATGACCTGATCGAGTATCCGATGCGATTTCAGGATCTCGAACTCGGTCGCGAGGAAATAGTTGTCGAACACCGAAGTGGCCGCCCCGCCGCCGAACGGCGTGATGTCCGGCGTGTCTTTCTCGACGCGAAGACGTGAGGTGCTCGAGAAAGAGACCGGTAACACGAACGTGACCGCCGTGGTGGTGATCACCACCAGCAGGAACACCGCAAGGATGATGATCTTACGGAGGCGTATGATCCTCCAGTAATCCAAAAAGTGGAGCCTTGCTTCAGGAGTCTGCTGGTTTTTGACGGGGTCCATGCAAAAAAAAGGAGGCTAGAATTGCGTTCCAGCCTCCGTCACAAAGCTTCTCTGCGGATCAATAGCTCGCCCGGATCCCCAAGAACACACGGTTCCGGGCGAATTCGCGCGACAGGATCGACTTGGAATCGAGATTGTCGAAATAATACGCCGCTTCAGCGGAGAGATTGCGGGTGAACGCGTAGCTCAACGTCGCGCCGACGCTAACGAAATCCTCGGTCTGCCCATCGAGAAGGCCGCCGGTGTGGAACTCGGAATTCTGGTATTGCGCCGTGATCCGGCCCTTCAGCTTGGCCGTGATGTCGTGCGAGACCGAGGCATAGACCGCCGTGCTTTCTTGGTCTTGGACGATGCCGCCGGTGGAATCGACCGCGATATCGGTCGGGTTCAACTGATGGCGCACGCCCACCTGGAAGGCACCACCGGGGGCATAGGCGTACTTCACGCTCGCATCGGCGTAAGGCGACGTCTTCGTCTGCACCGCGGCACCAGCAGGGGCGTTGACGTAATCCGTGATCTGCGCACCCACCCGGACGGAACCGGAGAGCTGGCTTGAGAAGCTGTGGTCGACCCCTCCGAACACGTAGTGGGAAGTGTTGTCGCGCGCCGAGGACGCGATGCCCGTGCCCGGGATGAGCAGGTTGCTATCGTACTCGGTGATCCCGTACTGGTAACCCAGCACACCGACGGTCGACGGCAGGATCTGGTACCGAAGGTTGAGCGACGGGAGATGCTCGGTGCGGTTCAGGACGCCCTTGTAATTGGCGTCGCTGTAATCGTACAGGCCGTTGCGATAGCCCACAACCGCGCTCAGGCGGGGAGCGAGCTCGATGGTGAGACCGATGTGAGCGTCGTTGCTCACGTTGTCGCCCTTGGTGCGGAGCGGCAGGCCGCTGAGGAGCTCCGAGGGCTCTTGCGCAACCGTGAAGCGTTCGCCGACTTCCAGAGTGAGGCGCCGCGAGAAATCGTGCTTCAGGTCACCAGTGAATCGATGGGATTGGTCCCAGTGGCTGTCCTTTTCAAAGTAACGGCCGGTGTAGCCATAACCCGCGGAAATGGTGGTCTGCTCGAACGACGCGACATACTCCACGGACGGGCTGATCTCGAAACCGAAGCTCTCGATCTTCCGCACCGAAGCTTTGGGCGCCGTGTAGATGTTGTCGTCGTAGAAACCTCGCAATCCAGCGGAGATGCTCCACGGTTTGGTGCCGCCCTCGGAAGCAACAGCGGACGTTTGGACGACGAGGCTTGCAGCCCCAAGGGACAACATGCCAGCGGCACTGATAAGCTTGTTCATACGAAGGAAACGTTTAGCACTCTTGAGCCGGAATTTTTGGAGCTAGATTGCTCGCCAGTTGTAGAAATCGATGCCGCTGCTGTCAACACACAAATGCCTTTACCGCAGGGCCGCATGGACGACCGCCCAGCACAAATCAGCACCGTTTCGCCGGCACCGCTGCCGGTGGTACCTACGTCCGTGGCTTGGAGCGGTCAAGGCCGTGTTTTTGGAAATGTCGCGATTGGTGCCCGGGTTCCATAGGGGCAGAATGCGATCGAGGAATCGTGCGCACCCGGCACAGGCCCTGATTCGCGTTCAGCCCGTCGGTCACGACCCGGTCCGTAGCCACGCTCAACGGGAACAGTTTCGTCGCGGTCGTCCATCGGGCTTTTTCCAGAGAGTCGCTTCGCTCGACCGCGCAGAGGAATCCGGCAACGGTCGTGAA
This sequence comes from Verrucomicrobiota bacterium, assembly GCA_031384285.1. GTDB lineage: Bacteria > Verrucomicrobiota > Verrucomicrobiia > Limisphaerales > UBA9464 > CAIVQB01. Next base: position 19,960 of record JANNAJ010000239.1, on the reverse strand, counting down.
ACCGATGCAGAATGACGGCCCCACCCCTTTGGGCGCGCCGACCACCACCGGGACCGGAACCGGCAAGGGGTCCACCACCAGGGTCGCCAGATCGCTTGTCACCGCGCCGGCCATATTGGAGATCGTCACTGGGTAGGTACCGGCCTTTTCGGCGGTGACGCCGAAAAGGTTCAAACTGTCCGTGGTTGCAGTTGGCAAGATGGCCGAACCGCGCGTCCTTCGGTGAGTAGGCGTAGCGGTTCCCGTCGCGACTACGGAGAAGACGGCGTTGCTCGTCGCGGTGACCCGTGAGCTCGCCGGTCGGGCCGTGATCACCGGAGGTGTTCACCGGAGGCTTGACGGCCGGTTCGACCGTCAAGGTGGCTATCGAGCTGGGCACGGTTCCGCCAGCATTGCTCACGACCACGGCATAGTCTCCATTGTCGCCCAGGGCGGTCTTCACGATCTGGAACTGGGTCGCAAGCGCTCCCGGGATATCCTTGCCAGCGAAGGTCCATTGGAATGTCGGCGCCGACGTCCCGGAGGCGGCCACGGTGAAGATTGCTCGATCATCTCCGGTCGTTGTCGGAGATACGGGTTGCACCAAGGTTGTGGGCGCCACGGAAACGGGTGCCGCTATCGTGAACGTGGCCGTCGTCGTGAAGTGGTCGCCCGACGTGTTCGCGGTTCGCCAGCCGGTGATGCGGGTCGAGGATGTCCCGTTCTTGGTCGGTATGCCGCTGGAAACCCCCTGTTTGCTCATCACCAATCCTGGCGCCAATGAGGATGCCGTCACGCTGTACGACTGCGCGGCACCGTGTTGCCCGCCGACGATCGAAGCACGCGCCCCGGACGCCACTCCGTTCGTCCCTTTGGTTCCCGGCGTGATGATGATGCCGGTCGCTCCGGACACCGTATGGAAGCTGCCGGCCACAGCCGTCGCCCCGATCGCCCACCTGAGGAACGCCCCGATTGGCGAAGCGACCGCCGGGGACTCGGCCGAGGCCATCCTCAAGAATGGAGCCAGCTGGATCAGAGCCGAAACCACCACCGCTGAAAACGCGACACTTTGTCGTTCACTTCGGCCTCCTAGGTTGTCGGCCTTTCGTCCGTCTCGACCGACCGTGGCCGGATCACATCGACGGTCGGACACGGTAGAATCGTCCGGTGCCGGTCACCGTGTCCGTGACCTCGGCAAATCCTGCCTCGGCCGCGGCGGCCAGCTCGACCAGCACGTTCCAGTCCGAGGGACCGACCGCATCCCTCGATTCGACGGCATAACGCACCCCGGGCAGGATCGCGAAACGCAACCGCAGGTCTTGGCCGACGACGGTCGGCACCCCCAGTTCCACCGGTCCGGACGCCACGGCTGGGACGACCTTGAGGACGATGACCTCGCTCAGGACCTCGCCCGCGGGATTGGACACCCGGACCCGGTAGCTGCCGGCCTGCGCCGGCCGGACAGAGGTGACCGCGAGCGTGGCCCCGTCCACGCCGACTATGGGCTTGTCGTCCAAGGTCCACTGGTAGGCCAACGGTTCCGTCCCCTCGGCGACGACGGTGAACGAGACATCCCCGCCCTCGTCCACGGTTGCACCGGCCGGTTGCACCGTGAGGGTCGGGGGTCGCGGGGCTGGATCCACCGCGAGGAAGACTGGCTCCGAGGTGATCGAACCGGCCCGGTTCTGGACGACGACCGCGTAGGCCCCGGCATCGGCGAGGCCGGTCTTCAGGATCTGGAACTTGGGACCGGTCGCACCCTCGATCGGCGCGCCTGCGAAGGTCCACTGGTAGGTCGGACCCGGATTGCCGGTGGCAGCGACATCGAACGCCGCGGGCTGCCCCTCGACGACCTTCAGCGAGACCGGCGGCAAGGTGATGGCCGGCGGGGTCGCATCCGGATCCAGGATGGCGAACGTGGCTTCAGCCTGGAAATCGAAACCCGTCTTGTTGCTGTTCTGCCAACCGGTCAGGAGGGCGGTGAACGTCCCGCCCTGCGTCGGTCTGCCGGTGAAGACGCCTTGCGTGCTCATCACGATGCCGGGCGGCAGGCCGTCCGCCTGGAAAGACCTCATCAGACCCCATTGGGAGCTGCTGATGGTCACGCGGGCACCGAACGCCACACCGACGCTCCCGTTGGCCGACGGCGTGATCTTCAGGCCGGTCGCCCCGGACACCGCGTGGAAGCTGCCGGCGACCGCCGAGGCACCGACGATGCACCTCAACACCGCCACGATGGGTGAAACGACCGCGGAAGCTTCGGCCGTGGCGACCCTCAGCAGCGGTGCCAACTGTAGGAATGCCGATAGCAGGAGCGCGGGAAGGCGGGACAGGACTGGTTTCATTCGGGGGAAGATCAGGTTCGCTGCGGTGCTCGCAGGGATGCAGAAGGACCAGCGAAGGGGACGTCAGTTGCAGCCGCAGCCGCCACCGCCGACGCCGCGCCCGCCGCTGGCGGCTTCCCGGCTGAAGAACACGTGCTCGGTGAGCGACACCCCCGCGGGATCGCGGTCCGCTCGCATGACCGCGTCCGCCAAGGTCCCGCGTTGCCATGGCTTCACGTTCTGGCAGCCCGTGAACGCCGGCACGACGACCAAGAGCCAGACCCAGCGGGACCGGATAAGGAAGGTCTTCATCGGGTCACTTTCCCAAGAGCTTCCCCACGGTCGCGATCAGCTCCCGCTTGGTGGAATCGCCGCCGTATCCGTTGTGCAACGCGGCGATCTTCCCGTCCCGCCCCACGATGAAGGTCGTCGGGATGGATTCGATGGAGAGCTTCTCGGCGAGCTTCTGCTTGGCGTCGCGCACCGCGGCGAACGGCACCTTCGTCTTCTTGAGGAAACCCTCCATGTCACCTTTGTCCTCGTCGAGGCTCACGGCGACGATGACGAGACCCTTGTCGGCGAACTTCTGATGCAGCTCGACGAACGCCGGGAAGGAGGCCTTGCAGGGCCCGCACCAGGACGCCCAGAAATCGACCACGACCACCTTGTCCTTCAGGTCGGGCAACGTCCCTTCCAACTTGAAGTCCGCGAGGGACGGGAAGACATCACCGACCTTCGGCTGGCCCGCGAGAGCGGACATGGCGGAGGCGATGGCCACGACGAGGACGGCCAGACGGTTTGTGAGGGAGGTCATAGGATCTTGGCTTAGTGGATCGGACGATGGACGTGGTGACCGGGTCTCAGAAGGGCAGCCCGAATCCCAAGGTGAAGATGTGGGCGCTCGGGTAGGCGCTCGCCAACGTGACACCATCGAGACCGACCATCTCGTAGCGCTTGTAAGCGGCTTCGAAACTCAAGTTGTCGTGGACGCGCCAAGAGACCCCGACGCCGTAGGTGAAGGTGTCGAGCCGCGAAAGCCGGTAGTCCGACGAGAAGTCCTTTGGATGTGTCGGGACAGCGAACGACCCCGCGGCGTCCCCGGGGAAGGCCGGGTCGTCGTTGAACAGGATGCTGAAGCCGTCCTTCTGCGCGGCACCGACGGCACCGTCGGGGAACGAAGGGTCTCCATCGAACCGCGTCGCGTAGAAATCGGCCGCGGTCTGGTGGTAGAAACGGAACAGCGGCGAGACCATCAGCCGCTTGCCCAACTTCTGGTGCCATGCGAGCTCCACGGTCTGGGAGAAGATCCCCCAGTCGTCGTGATGGAAACGGTAGCTGATCTCGGCGCTCCCGCGCACCGCCTCGACATAGTGGGTGAGGCTCACCAAGGCGACCTGGCGGAACTTGTGGGTCGGCCTCTGCTCCGGCGAGTTCACGTCCACGTCAGCCGGGTCGTAAAAGCTGATCGGGTAGCGGTACGTGAAGTTCACGCCCTTGTAGGGATCGGTCAGGTAGCCGTCGGAGTAGCCGAGGGTGACGTTGGCGGTGACGTACGTGTGCGGACCTAGGAGCTGGTTGACACCGACCAGCACATCCGTGGAGCCCTTGTCCTGCCAATCCCTTTGGAAGAACCCTTTGACCCGGTCGAAATTGTGCGCCGCCCCGATGTTGAGCGTGGTGTTGCGCTGGTTGAAATCGATGGATTCGTTGAGCGAGATCCCGGTGGACTCGTAGTCGCTCTCCGTGCTGTAGGCGAAACCGGGCGTCGTCGTGCTGCGACCCGCCTTGACATCGCTGCTGATGCTACCGGAATGCCTCTGGTCGTGCAGCGCGACCAAGGGCACCTGCGCGTCGCCCGCTGCCGGCGGCCCTCCTGTCGGGGTGGCGCCAGAGATGGCGTCGTAGACGAATTGCCCCTTCACCGCGATCCGTGGGTTGAGCGTCGCCTCGAAATAGGCCGTCTGGGTGTCGACCGCGACCCGTCCGGCGTCCTCGCGATAGTTCTCGTAGCGGTACGCGATGACATCCTCGGCCCGCCCGCGCACCTGCTGGAAGAGCTGCAACATCGCCGCCAACGCGAACGCCATGACCCGCAGGCCCCGATCGCGCGCCCCCTCCGGTCGCTCAGGCGTGCCGATCCCGTCGGTCGTAAGGGTCGTCCGGTCCAGTTGCATCACCATGGTATCGGCCATCGCAGCCATCACGCAGGCGACATGCCGGGCGGGGCGACGGTTACGTAAAACTGTATGCACGGTATGCTACAGCTGTCTTGAACGCCAGCCAGGATTCGGCCGAAAGGTCGAGCTTGCGCACCGCCCGGGGGCAGCGTGAGCATCGAAACAGCGGTGTTGAAGTCCTGGTCCGGAACCCGATGCCTTACTCCCATCCCCAATCCTTCGACCATCACGAGGTGCATCGCCGGGTGCGGCACCTGCTCCCCGGCGCTGTCGCTTTGGCGGGCACCGCAGGCTACATCAACTCGGTGGTCCTCGGTTTTTTCCGCACGCCGGTCAGCCACATGACAGGCGCCGTGTCCCATCTCGGGCTCGATCTCGCCGATGGCCGGGTGGCGGACGCGTTGGCTTCGTCCAGCATCATCCTCGGCTTCTTGCTCGGCGCGATGGTCGCCGGCCTGTTGGTGGGAGCGCTGAAGCTTGTGCCGAGCCGGAGCTATGGCGTCGTGATGATGGTGGAAGGCGCCCTGCTCGCCGTGGCGACCGGCTTGCTGATGGCGGGACACCGCCTCGGCCTGCCCACGGTCGCGATGGCCTGCGGGCTCCAGAACGCCATGACCAGCAGCTATTGCGGGCTGGTGATCCGGACCACCCACATCACCGGTACCGTTACCGATATCGGCGTGATGTTGGGTCATTGGATCCGGCACCGCCAGATCGACCGTGGCAAGCTTTTGTACCTCACTGTGGTGGTCCTCGCATTCGGAGGTGGCGGCTGCTTGGGAGCTCTTGCAGATCTCCGGTTCGGGCCGAGCTGCCTGTCGCTGGCGGCAGCGGCCATGACCATCGCGGGCGGACTGTTCTGGTTCCTCACGCATCGCGGGCTGGTGGACCTGATGCAGGACGCCCGTCCGCAACCCCCGCGGACGAGCAGTTTCCCCGGCCGCTGAGTCCGCACGGACGGATGCCGGCATCCCGCACAACGCGGGCTTGTCGGCCCGGGCCGGTTCCGTTTCTCTGCCGCCCTACTTCTCCATGCGCCTCACCTTGTCCGTCATCGTCGCAGTCGTCTTTGCCACCGCGCTCTCCGCCGACGGTCCCGCGGACAACCAAGCGGACAAGGTCCGCCGCGTCCCGCCGCCCGGCATCGTCATACCGGAGGACGCCCGCAAGGAGCTCGCGGACGGCGTGGCCAAGCTCGGCTCAGAGATCGAAGCCTTGCGGGCCGGGCTCGCGACGAAGCCCGCCGCGCTGGCGCTGCTGCCCGACGTGCAGATCTTCCACAAATCGGTCGGCTGGGCGCTCCGCCATGACGAGTTCTATCGGACGAACGAGGTCGACGCCGCGCGGAACCTGCTCAAAGAAGGTTCTGCCCGCGCGGCCGCCTTGCGCGACGGCAAACCGCTCTGGCCGCAAGCGCGCGGCCTGGTCGTGCGCGGCTACGTGTCGAAGATCGACGGCTCCGTGCAACCGTACGGACTGGTCGTGCCCGAAGGTTTCGACCCCCATGACGGGCGGAGCCACCGCCTTGATTTCTGGTTCCACGGACGGGGCGAGAACCTGACCGAACTCGCGTTCCTCAACGACCGCATGCGCAACCCCGGCGAGTTCACGCCGCGCGGAGCGTTCGTGCTCCACCTCTACGGACGCTACTGCAACGGCTCGCGCTTCGCCGGCGAGACGGATCTGTGGGAAGCGTTCGCCGACGTGAAGCGCAACTATCCGATCGACGAGGACCGGTTGGTCGTCCGGGGATTCTCGCTCGGCGGCGCCTCCTGCTGGCACTTCGCCACGCACTTCGCCAGCCGTTGGGCCGCGGCGGCCCCGGGCGCCGGGTTCAGTGAGACCGCCGATTTCCTCAAGGTCTTCCAGAACGAGACCCTCCGGCCGGCACCTTGGGAGCAGAAGCTCTGGGGGCTGTACGATTCGACCACCGAGGCGCTCAACGTCGGGATGGTCCCGCTCGTCGCCTACAGCGGCGAGATCGACGGCCAAAAGCAGGCCGCCGAAATGATGGCTAATGCGATGGCCGCAGAAGGGCTCTCGCTCACGCACCTCATCGGCCCCAAGACCGGCCACAAGTACGAGGCCTCGACCAAGGCCGAGCTGAACCGCCGCATCGACGCCATCGTCGCCCGGGGCCGGGACCCGTTGCCAAAGGACGTCCGCTTCGTCACCCACTCTCTCCGGCACAACGAGATGGCCTGGGTGACGGTGGACGGTCTCGGACAACACTGGGAACCCGCTCGCGTCGAAGCCTCGTTCTCGACTGGCGACAACGAGGTCCGGATCGTCACCACCAACGTCACCGCCATCACGCTCACCATGCCGCCCGGCCTCTGCCCGTTCAACCTGCGGCGGACCGTGTCGATCGATCTGGACGGCGACAAGATGACCGCCCCGGCGCCCGGTTCGGACCGTTCGTGGACTGTCTCGTTCCACAAGCAAGGCGTGGCGTGGCGCGACGGCAAGGCGCCGTCGGACGACCTCCGGAAACGCCATGGCCTACAAGGCCCGATCGACGACGCGTTCATGGATTCCTTCCTGTTCGTCCGACCGACCGGCCAGCCGCTCAATCCGACGGTCGGGGCTTGGGTCGCCACGGAATCCGCGCATGCAGCGGAACACTGGCGCCGCCAATATCGCGGCGAAGTCCGTCTGAAGGACGATTCGTCGGTCACGGACGCCGACATCGCGGACCACAACCTCGTCCTCTGGGGCGATCCCTCGGGCAACACGCTATTGGCGAAGATCGCCGACCGGCTGCCCATCCGCTGGACCGCCGCGGGTGTCGTGGTGGGCGGCAAGACCTATCCGGCCGACTCGAACGTCCCGGTGCTCATCTTCCCCAACCCGTTGAACCCGTCCCGCTATGTCGTGCTGAACAGCGGGTTCACCTTCCGGGAATACGACTACCTGAACAACGCCCGCCAGACCCCGAAGCTCCCCGATTGGGCCGTCATCGACATCAGCAAGCCGGTGACCTCCCGCGCCCCCGGAGGCATCGCCGCGGCGGGATTCTTCGGCGAGAAATGGGAACTGAAGCCTTGACCAGCGGTCAGGACGGAACGGTTGTGGATTCCTCGGGGCCTTTCGGGCCGGACTCTGGCGCGCCATCGGGAACCGGTGGGAACCGGACGGTCAAACCGGGCGGCGGGCGGTGCCCAGCACCGGCCTGGCCGTCCACCGTCGCCCGCAACTTTCCCTCCGGGACGGTTTTGAACCCGGGTCTCGCATGAACACGCCTGACCCCCATGCTGATTGGTTGGATGCCTTGGAAGGCCGCCGGCTGACGCCCGACGAGGCCGGTGCCTTGCACCGGGGCCTCGCCGGCCGCCCTCGGGAACAGGCGCGTCTGGCCGAAGAACTGGCGTTGGACGCCGCGCTCGACATGCTGCCGGCGGCACAAGTCCCCGGCAACTTCGCCTCCCGGGTCTGGGCAGAGATCGACCGAGATGAAGCCGCCCGGAAACGGCGGAGCCGCGGCTGGCCCGCTTGGTTGGGAGGTTTCCGCATCATCGGCCCTGCGGTCTCGTTCGCCGCGTTGGCCGTGGCGATGTCCGGATGGTGGCAATTCCAGGCCCATCAACGCGCGCAGCTCGCCACGAACGTCGCCGAAGTCGCGCAGGTCTTCCCCGATGTGGAGGCGCTCCGCGATTTCGAAGCGATCCGCGCGCTCGAAGCCACGCCGCTCCCGGGCGACGTCGAGCTCGTCGCGGCACTGGCCCAGTGAGACATCCGGCGATGAGCTCGCACCTTCCAAGACCGCTCCTGTTGATCCTGCTGACGGTGCGCTTGGTCGCCGCGTCGTCCGCGCCGCCGCCGGTACCGGAGCCGCGGCAATCTCCGGCCGTCCTCTTCCGACAGCTCTTGGCGGCCACGGCATCGCAACGGTCCGAGCTGCTCGCCTCGAAGCCGGAATCGGCCCGCACCTTGATCGTCGCGAAACTGAAAGAATTCGAGGCGCTCCCGCCGGACCAACGCGAGCTGCGCCTCCATGTCGCGCAGTTGCAGTTCTACCTATCGCCGCTGCTCCGGGCACCGGCGACGGTCCGCAGCAACCGCCTCGAACGCGTCCCGCCCGAGGACCGTCCGTTGCTCGAGGAACGGCTGCATGCTTGGGACGCCCTGCCGGAAGACACCCGCCGCGAGATCCTGGAGACCGAGCGTTCGCTGTCGTATTTCGTCCGGCAAGAGAGCGCGGACCCGAGGAAGCTCGCGGCCCTGCTGGAACAGGTCCCAGCTCCCGCGCGGCCTGAGATCGAGACACAGTTCGCCCGGTGGAGCTCGCTTCCTGCCGAAGAACGCGCCCGCAAAGCCGCCAATTTCTCGCGCTTCTTCGACCTGAGCGGACCTGAGCGCGACAAGACCCTGAGCCGTTTGCCCGACGTGGAGCGGCAGCAGATGGAGCGCACGTTGGCGAAGTTCTCCAGCCTTCCGCCCGAGCTCCGCGACCGCTGTGTCCGGGCCTTCCGGCAGTTCGGGGCGTTGTCTCCGGAAGAGCGGTCGGAGTTCCTCCAGAGCGCGGCCAAGTGGCAGGCGATGCCGGCCGACCAGCGCGCGGCATGGCGCAGGCTGGTCCAGAAGATCGCCACGCCGCCCCTTCCGCCGCCGCCGCGGCCGCCCCTCGTGCAACCACGCAACACGGCGGTGGTCGTCGCGACGAACAGCCCGGCCCACTGAGACCGGCGCATTCCGGATCGAAGAAACCGGTTCACGGCGCGGTCGGTGTGGGGCAGACTCCGCTGCCCCATGAAACGAGCTCTCGCCCTCCTCTTCGCCGTGACCGCGGTGTTCGCCGCCGAAGCCGCCGACAAATCCATCGTCCTCATCGCCGGCACTCCGAGCCACGGCAAGGCCGAGCACGAGTTCCGCGCCGGAGCGCTCCTGCTCTCGGATTGCCTGGCCAAGATCCCAGGCATCCGACCGACCGTCGTCAGCAACGGCTGGCCGGACGACGTATCGGTGCTGCTCTCGGCCGATGCGGTCCTGCTCTTCGCCGACGGCGGCTCCGGCCACCCGGCCATCAAGCCGGAGCGCCTCAAGCTGCTCGACGGCCTCGCGGCCAAAGGCGTCGGCATCGGCACCGCCCACTATGGCGTGGAAGTGCCGGCGGGTGAGCCCGGCTTCGCGATGCTCCGCTGGACCGGCGGCTACTTCGAGATGTTCTGGAGCGTGAACCCGACCTGGACCGCGAGGTTCGACCGCTTCCCGGAACACGCCGTCACCCGGGGCGTGAAGCCCTTCCAGATGCACGACGAGTGGTACTACCACATGCGCTTCGCGCCCGGACTGGAAGGCGTCACGCCCATCCTCAGCGTCGTCCCGCCGAAGGAGACCGTCGGCGCCAACGGCCCGCACAGCGGCAATCCGTTCGTGCGCGCCGAGGTCGCCCGCGGAGAAGCCCAGACCTTGATGTGGACCTACGACCGGCCCGCTTCCCAAGGTGGCGGGCGCGGGTTCGGGTTCACCGGCGGCCACTACCACAAAAACTGGGGCGACGACAACTTCCGCAAACTGGTCCTGAACGCGCTGGTCTGGATCGCCAAGGCCGACGTGCCGGCGGACGGGATCGCTTCGACCGTCACCAACGGACAGCTCCAGAAAAACCTCGACCCGAAGTGACCCGCAACGTTCGTCCCGGCACCGCCTGTTCCATCCAATCATGAACCTCCACCTTGCCCGCCGCTCCTTCCTCGCCTCCGCGGTCGTCGCTCTCTCGCTCGCCGCGCACGGCGATGCCACGCGGTCCGGTCCCGAGAACGCCAAGGCCCAGCTCGCGCAGATGAAGGTCGCCGACGGCCTCGAGGTCGGGCTCTTCGGGCTGGAACCGATGGTCGTGAACCCGGCCGACATGGATGTCGACCACCGCGGCCGCGTCTGGGTGACCGAGGGCGCGAACTACCGCTCCAGCTTCCAGAAGTGGGGCGTGCTCCGGCCCGACGGCGACCGCATCCAGATCCTCGAGGACACCGACGGCGACGGCATCGCGGACAAGGCCAAGACCTTCTACCAGGACCTCAGCATCAACACCGCCCTCGGCATCTGCGTGCTGGGCAACAAGGTCATCGTCTCCAGCGCGCCCTACATCTTCGTGTTGACCGACACCGACGGCGACGACGTGGCCGACAAGCGCGAACTGCTCTTCACCACCGATGTCGGCCAGGCCGATCACGACCATGCCGCGCACGCGTTCGTCTTCGGGCCGGACGGCAAGCTCTACTTCAACTGCGGCAACGCCGGCCGGGTCCTGCGCCGGCCCTTGCAGAAGGACCTCCCGCTCCACGGCAAGCTCACCAAGGAGCAGATCGAGGGCGGGACCCTCGTGAAGGACGCCTCGGGCCGCGAGATCAGCGACAAAGGCCGGCCGTACCGCCAAGGCATGGCGTTCCGCTGCGACATCGACGGCTCGAACGTCGAGGTGCTCGGCCACAACTTCCGCAACAACTACGAGCTGGCCGTCGATTCTTTCGGCACCGTCTGGCAATCGGACAACGATGACGACGGCAACCAAGGCGTCCGCATCAACTACGTGATGGAGGGCGGCAACTTCGGCTACAGCGATGAGATGACGGGCGCGGGCTGGGGCCAGAAACGCACCGGCTGGGAATCCGGGATCCCGGAACGGCACTGGCATCTGAACGATCCCGGCGTCGTCCCGAACTTCGTCCAGACCGGCGCCGGCGCACCGACCGGCATCGCCGTCTACGAAGGCGACCTTCTTCCCGCCGTCTTCCGCGGCCAGGTCGTCCACTGCGACGCCGGACCGCGGGTGGTGCGGGCCTATCCCGCGACCAAGGACGGCGCCGGATACGCCGGCACCGTGACCGACATCCTGACCAGCACGGACGATTGGTTCCGCCCGAGCGACGTGGCCGTCGGGCCCGACGGCGCGCTGTTCGTCGCCGATTGGAACGACTCCGGCGTCGGCGGACATTTCATGGCCGACCAGAAACTGGAGACCATGACCGGCCGGATCTACCGCGTCGCACCCAAGGGCAACCACCCCGCGGTCCCCAAGCTCGACCTCAGGTCCGCCAAAGGCGCCGTCGCCGCGCTGCGGTCGCCGAACCACGAGACGCGCTACCTCGCTTGGAACGCGCTGCACGATATGGGCGGGAAAGCCTCGAAGGAGCTCAAGAAGGCGTGGAACGGCACCGAGCCGCGCCAACGCGCCCGCGCGCTGCAGCTCCTCGCCCGGATCAAGGGCAACGAGCTGAAGCAGGTGACCGCGGCGCTCAAGGACGCCGACAGCGACATCCGTGTCGCCGGCTTGCGCTTGGCGCGCGAGCTCGGCCTCGACGTCATCGCCTTGGCGGGCCCCTTGGTCGACGACCCGAGCCCGCAGGTCCGGCGCGAGGTCGCCATCGCCCTCCGCGGCAGCAGCGCGCCCGCGGCCCCGGCGCTGTGGGCGAAGCTCGCGGCGCGGCACGACGGCAAGGACCGCTGGTATCTCGAGGCCCTCGGCATCGGCGCCGATCGCCAATGGGACGCCTATCTCGGTGCCTACCTGGCCGCGGTGGGCGAACGCTGGGACACCCCGGCCGGCCGCGATGTGGTCTGGCGTTCGCGCGGCAAGCAGACGCCCGCCTTGCTGGTGAAGATGATCACCGACAAGAAGACCACCGAGCCGGAGAAGCAGCGCTACCTGCGCGCCTTCGATTTCATCAACGGCCCCGAGAAGGACGCCGCCCTGCTCCAGCTGCTCACCGGCACGAACTGAGGCGCGCGAGGCCGGCGGACACGGACGTCACGACGGGCTGATCTGGTCGATCGCTTTGCGGAGGCGTTGCTCGATCTGCTTCTGCCGCGCCGGTGCGACGATCTTCTCGCCGCCTTCCTCGGTGACGTAGAAGCTGTCGATGGCCGCGCCTTTCTCGGTCACGATCTTCGCCAACGCGAGGTCGAGCCCCAGCTCGCTCAGCTCGGACGACAGGGCGAAGAGCAGGCCGACGCGGTCCTCGGTCTCGACGTCGATCACCGTGCGGTTGCCCGAGGTCGCGTTGTCGAAGCGGATCACCGTGCCGAGCGATTCACCGCCCACCGCGCGGTAGAGCGGCTGGTAGGTCGGGGCGCGGGCCAGGAGCTTCGCCGGATCGGCGTCGCGGGCCAGGACGTCCAGCGCCAGCTTCTCGAAACGTTCGCGCGTGCCGCCGTCCGGCAGCTTTCCCGTGCGGGCATCGGTCACGAAGAAATCGTCGAGCACGATGCCGTCCGCGCGCGTGTAGATCTGGGCCGCGAGGATGTTCAGCCCGCTGGCGGCCAGCGCCCCGGTGAGCTTGGCGAAGAGACCGGTGCGGTCCCAGGTGCAGATGTGCAGACCGGTGAACCCGCGCGCGGGCTCGTCGTGCCACACGAAGACCGGCTCCAGCGCGCGATCCGTCTCGGTGAGCTGGAGGTGCATGAACCGGTGGGCCAGCGTGAGGTCGCGCGCGATCGCGCGCGGCGCGTGGATCTGGAAATAGCGCGGCGGGAGCCCCTTGAAATGGGCGTCGATCTCCTCCTCGCTGAACGTCCTGGGCAGGATCCCCCGCACCTCCTCGCGCAGCAGCTCGCGCTGCTTCTGCTCGGCCTTGATGAACTCGCTGCCGCCGCGCAGCACGTCGCGCGTCTTCCGCCACAGCTGCCAGAGCAGGGAATCCTTGAACCCGTTCCACAGCGTGTCGCTGGTCCCCATCGAGTCCGCGAAGGTGTGCAACGCGAGCAGGTCGAGCGTCTCCTGGTTGCGCACCTGCAGCGCGAACTGGTGGATCACCGCCGGGTCCTCGAGGTCGCGGCGCTGGCTGACCTGCACCATCGCCAGATGCTGCTCGATCAGCAGCCGCAGGGTGGCGGTCGTCGCCTCGTCCAGCCGGAGCCGCGCGGCGGCGCGCAACGCCAACCGGCCGCCGACGATCTCATGGCGCTCGCCCGGGATGGCCTTGCCCGAATCGTGGAGCAGCAAGGCGAGGTAGAGCACGTACGGCCGTTCCACCGCCTGGAAGATCCCCGTGTACAGGCTGGAGGGCGGCGACGACGCCTCCCACACCTGGTCGAGCTTCGCGACGCAGACCAGCGTGTGCTCGTCCACCGCGTACTGGTGGTAGAACTCGTGCTGGACGAGGTTCGTCAGCTTGCCGAACTCGGGCAGATACCGGCCGAGGAACCCGACCTCGTGCATCGCGCGCACCGCCGGGGCGACGTTGCCCCGGGCGTTGAGGATCTCGAGGAAGGTCTCGCGCACCTTTCCGTTCAACATGAACGAGCGGTCGACCAGACCGGCGGTGACGGACTGGCGCATCAGCTGCGCGAGGTCCGGATGCAAGGTGAGGCCGCGCAGCTGCGCGTGCAGGAACGCGCGCATGAGCCGGTGCGGGTCCTCGCGCAGCACGCCGCGCGAGGAGGCGACCAACTGCGTGCCGACGATGCGGAAGCCGTCCACCTCGTCCGCGGCAGCCCCTGCCGCCGCGTGGCGCCCGAAGAACCTCCGGATGCCGCGCTCCGGCGTCGGCACGAGCGCGAGCCGTTGCTCCAGAGTGCGGGTGATCAGATAGAGGTTCCGCGCGTGGGTGTAGTAGTCGCGCATGAACTTCTCGACGCGCAGGCGCGGCGAACGGTCGGTGTAGCCGAGGCCGGAGGCGACCGCGGGCTTCACGTTCGCGGCGAGGACATCGACCGGTCGCTCGGCGACGTAGTGCAGCTCGTTGCGGGTCCGGAGCAGGAAATCGTGCGCCGCCTCGAGCTGCTTGCGCTCGGCGGCGTTGATCTGGTCCGCCTCCTGGAGCTCGGCGGGCGTGCGCAGACCGAGCTTGAAGGCGGTCATCCAGAAAAGGTTCTGGTAGTCGCGCAGGCCGCCGCAGCCGTTCTTGATGTTCGGCTCCTGCATCGCCGCGGAATCGCCGTGCTTCGTCCGCCGTGTCGCCTGGTCGGTGACCCGCTGGCGGATGTACTCGTCCTCGTGCCCGCGGATGCACTTCGCGACGAACCGCTCCTGCATCTTCGCGAAGAGGTCGGCGTCGCCGGTGATCAGCCGCGCCTCGAGCAGCGAGGTCTTGGACTGCATGTCCGTGTTCGCGACGGCGACGCACTCGTCGACGGTGCGGACGGCGTGCCCGACCTTCAGGCCGATGTCCCACAGCGTGTAGAGCAGGCCGCTGGTCCATTCGCCGAGCACGGTCGCCTTCGGATCGGCGCCTCCGGCGTGCAGGAACATCAGGTCGATGTCGCTGCACGGGTTCAGCTCGCCCCGGCCGTAGCCTCCGAAGGCGACCAGGGCGACGCGCGGGGCCTTGCCCTTGGCCGGGAAGGCGGCGCGGACGGCGTCGTGGATGTGGCGGATCATCACGTCCATCATCTCGGCGCGGGCGCGGCAGATCTCGATGCCGCCGGCATCGCCGCGATGGAGCATCTTCAGGCGCTGGGACTCCTCCTTGAGGAAGCCTTTGTACCGGGCGAGCTCCTCGGACGGCTTGCGGCCGGGAGGGAGCGGCAGCCGCTTGGCGGCGTTGGCCTCGATCTTCGCGAGGATGGATTTCACGCGGGCGGAACGTGAGGGTTCCCGCGGCGGGGTTCAAGGATGCCCCTTCGTCGAGGGCGGGCGCCCGCAACCTTGTTGCGGTCCTGGTTTTCCATGACGCTGTCCCGATGGCTTCCCCGCCCGATGCCGGCCACGATGCCGACGCCGACCTGATGCTGCGCGTTAAGCGCGGCGACCGGGACGCCTTCGACGCGCTCATGCTGCGCTGGCGCCAGCCGGTCATGAGCTTCGTCTACCGGACCTTGCCGGACGCGGACGAGGCCGAGGACCTCGCGCAATCCGTGTTCGTGCAGCTCTGGAAGACGGCCGGCCGCTACGAGGTCGCCGCCAAGTTCAGCACCTTCCTCTTCACCATCGCGCGCAATCTCTGCCTGAACGAGGTGCGTCGCCGCGCCCGCCACCCGGCCGATTCCCTCGACGAACCGCGCGACGACGACGAGGACCATCCGTACCGGCAGATCGAGGACCGCCGCGAGGCCGCCGCGGACGATGCCACGCAACGGGCCGAGCTGGTCGCCAAGGTGGAAGAGGCCCTGTCGGCGCTTCCCGAGAAACAGCGCACCGCCATCGTCCTCTGCCGCGAGGGCGAGCTCAGCTACGAGGAGATCGCCGCGGTGCTCGGCACGTCGTTGCAGGCCACGAAATCGCTGATCCACCGCGGTCGCGAGGCGCTCAAGGCCCGGCTCAAACCCTACCTCCGGACCGGCGAGTGGAGCTGACGGCCCGGCCGGGCGGACGTCGGCGCCGCGGGTTCAGGCGAGGGGCACCTCGTGGTAGTCCAACGCCCATTCCTTCATGTAGCGGACGCGCGAGGGCAAAACCCGATAGACGATCAGCATCGGGTTGTCCAACGAACCGAGATACCGACGGAGGAGCGGGTTGCTCTCCCAGATCTGCTCGAGCAGAGGCCGGTCGGCCAGCACCTCGGCGATCCCCGTGATGCGGACCTGGTCATGGCGGTCGTCCACATAGCACAGCTCCACCCTGGGATTGGCGGCGATCTCGGCGGTCTTGCCGTAGCTGCGGAGGTTGGCGACGTAGATCGTGAAGCCGTCGGTCTTCACGGGCGACACCGGCCGCAGCCGCGGTTGGTCGCCGTCGATGGTGGCGAGTTGCGGGAACTTGGCGGACCGGACCACGCCGAGCGCGAGCTCGACGAGCTCCGCGGGCGGGATCGGTCTCATCTCGGGCTTGGACATGGGCCGAGCATGCCGGTCCGCGAGAAAAAGGACAGGGCCGGCGTGATGCCGGCCCTGTCGCGCGAAGATATCGGACGTCGGTTCAGAGCTGGGCCATCGCCTTGTCGAGCACGGCGATGAGCGCGGCGATGGTCTCGGGGGTCTCGTCGCCCATGTTCGAGATCCGGAACGTGGTGCCCTTGATCTTGCCGTAACCGCCGTCGATGAGGATGCCCTGGTCCTTGACGAGCTTCTGGAGCTTCGCGGCATCCACCACGCGGCTGCCGGGCCGGGCTCCGTTGTTCACGCAGACGAGGGTCTTGGAAGAGAACTCCGGTTCCGGGAACAGCGTGAAGCCGTGCTTGGCGACCCAGTCGCGGAGCATCTGGTTGGTCTTGGCATGGCGGGCGTAACGGGCCTCGAGCCCTTCGGCAAAGAACTCGTCGAGCTTGGAGCCGAGCGCGTAGATGTGCGGGATGCTCGGCGTGCTGGGCGTCATGTCCTCCTTGGCGTTCTTCTCGAACTCCACGAAATCGAAGTAGTATCCGCGGTCCTTGAGGGTCGCGGCCTTGGCGAGGGCGGCGGGCGAGGCGACGAACACCGCGAGGCCGGGGGGCAACGCGAAGGCCTTCTGCGTGCCGGCGAGCAGCACGTCGATGCCGAGCGCGTCGAACCCGAGCGGCACCGCCGTCATCGAGCTCACCGCGTCGACGATGAACATCACGTCGGGATACTTCGCCTTGAGCGCGGCGATCTCCGCGAGCGGCGACATCGTGCCGGTGCTGGTCTCGTTGTGGATGAGAGTGAGCGTGTCGAACTGCCCGGTCGCCAGTCTGGCGTCGATCTGCTCGGCGCGTATCGGCGAACCCCACGGCACCTGGAGCGCCTCGGCCTGTTTGCCGCACTTCTGCGCCACGTCGAACCACTTGTCGGAGAACGCCCCCTTCATGCAGTTCAGCACCCGCTTGCTGGTGAGGTTCCGCAACGCGCCTTCCATCACGCCCCACGCGCTGGACGTGCTGAGGTAGACCAGCTGCTTCGTGCCCAAGAGGGTCTGCAGCTGCGGCTGCATCTTGCCGTACAGGTCTTTGAACCCTTGGCCGCGGTGACCGATCATCGGTCGGCAGAGGGCCTCGAAGGTCTTCGGGCTGACCTCGACGGGGCCCGGGATGTGCAGTTTGACGTGAGCCATAAAACGGGGCGCAAGCTGTCATCGGTCCCGGAGAGTGGCAAGAGCGGCCGATCCCGCGGGCCCGATGCAAGCCGGCACGACCCCCGCCGACTTTCCGCGCGAAGCCGGTTTACTTCCGGCGACCCGCGTCCTACAACGATGCCCTCGTCTCCGCCGCCCCCATGAAAAAAATCGAAGCCATCATCAAACCGTTCAAGCTCGAGGAAGTGAAGGAAGCTCTGCACGAAGCCGGCGTGGAAGGCATGACCGTGAGCGAGGTCAAGGGCTTCGGGCGCCAGAAGGGCCACACCGAGATCTACCGCGGCAGCGAATACACGGTGGATTTCCTCCCCAAGATCAAGCTCGAGATCGTCGTGACCGACGACGTCGTCGCCAAGGCGGTCGCCGCCATCATCGGTGCCGCCAAGACCGGCAAGATCGGCGACGGCAAGATCTTCGTCTCGGCCATCGAAGAGGCCATCCGCATCCGGACCGAGGAACGCGGCGAGCACGCCGTCTGAGTCCGTTCCGCGGGCTTTCCTGGACGAGCCGGGAAGACGGCCACGACGGCTCCCCGCCCAAAGACCGGAAACAGGTCGGCGAGAAGCCGGCGACCTCCGAAAACAGGCCCAAAAACGCGTTGTGAACAACTTGGGCACAAGACTTAATAGTTTGGTCTAGTTTGCCACGCCTCCGTTGCCTAGAACGCCGCCCGTCAATCCGGTCCTAACGGAATCCAGTCCCGTGAGCCACGTCGCCTCAACCGCAGTCCAGATGAAACACAACCCGTTGATGAACAACGGGTTGATTTGTCTGCTTGGGTGCCGTCCGCTCGGCTTGGATGTCATCGTGGACGGACGGACGTCCAGCGAAGTGCTCACGCAAATGCTTCGCCGCCGAGACGTTACGGCAGGGTGACGCGGACGACGTGAATAAACCTCGATTTTCCCCGGAAACCTTCTTGACCGCTTCTTCCATGCCCGCCACCGCACAAGCCCTCTGGTCTGCCGCGCAAGACGCACTGCGCGGGATGCTGAAGACCGAGATCTACTCGCTGTGGTTCGCGCCCATCCAGCCGGTGTCGCTCAAGGGCGAGACGCTCACGCTCGGGGTCGCCGACGAGTTCTGCGAGATGTGGCTCAAGGACAACTATCTCGACCTGCTACGGTCCGTCGTGAGCCGCGCCGCCGTGAAACCGATGGATCTGGCGTTCACGGTCGTCGCTCCGGTGGCCGCCGCCTTGCCGGGCACCCCCGTCGCCCCCGCGGCGGTGGAGGAACCGGAACCGGCCGAGGATGCCGCGCCATCCGCCCCGACCGCGCCTAGGCCCGGCGAACCGCTGCTCAACCCCGGTTACACGTTCTCGACCTTCGTCGTCGGCAACAACAACGAGTTCGCCCACAGCGCTTCGTTGGCGGTCGCGCAGAATCCCGGGAAGACCTTCAACCCGCTCTTCCTCCTCGGTGGCGTGGGCCTCGGGAAGACGCATCTGCTCCACGCCATCGGTCACCAGATGATGGCGCAAAAGAAGAACGCGAAGGTGGCCTACCTGAGCTGCGAGAAGTTCACCAACGAGTTCATCGACGGGCTCCAGAACAACTCCCTCGCCAAGTTCCGCAAGAAATACCGCCAGGTCGACGTGCTGCTCGTGGACGACATCCAGTTCCTCGCCGGCAAGGAGCGCATCCAGGAGGAGTTCTTCCACACCTTCAACACGCTCCATGAATCGCGGAAGCAGATCGTGCTGAGCTGTGACCGCCCGGCCAACGAGATCCAAGGCCTCGAGGCCCGCCTCATCTCCCGCTTCGAATGGGGCCAGACGGCCGACGTGCAGCCGCCCGACGTCGAGACCCGCCTCGCCATCCTCCGCAACAAGGAGCAGACCTTCGGCTACTCGTTGCCGCCGGAGATCCTCAACTTCCTCGCCGAGCACATCCGCACCAACATCCGTCGTCTCGAAGGCGCGTTCACCCGCGTCGCCGCGTACGCCCAGCTCACCGGCAAACCGCTGAAGCTCGAGACCGTCGAGACGCTGCTCCGCGAGATCCTCCAGGAAGAAGGCCGGCAGACCATCACGATCGACTTCATCCAGAAGAAGGTCGCCGACCACTACGACATCCGGCTGGCCGACATGACCAGCAAGCGCCGCCCCGAGAACATCGCGTTCCCGCGCCAGGTCGCCATGTTCCTCTCCCGCCAGCTCACCGAGTCCAGCCTCAGCGCCATCGGTGATGCCTTCGGCGGTCGCGACCACGGCACCGTCCTGCACGCCTGCCGCGCGGTGAAGAACCGCATGGAGGTCGACGCCAACGTCCGCCAGGCCGTGGGCTACCTCGAGAAGCTGCTCGTCCGCTGAAGTAGCGATGGTGGTGCTCCGCCGGATCGGCCTCAGCAGCGGTCCGTCGTGCGGAGGCCGGTGACGGCGCCGACGCCGCTGAAGCTCATCACGCCGCGCCCGGTCCGCACGCCCTCGTACGGGTCGTTCGTGATCAGGAGATTCCCGTCGAGGTCGAGGTGGTCCGTCAGCTCGGCCAGGTGCGCGCCGGCGCTGATCAGCACCGACGACTCGATCATGCAGCCGAGCATCGTCTTCAGACCGCGATCGCGCGCCGATTCCA
>JANNAJ010000233.1:0-13260 GCA_031384285.1 Verrucomicrobiota bacterium | reverse complement strand
GTTCTTCAGGTTCTTGTACGGACCGGCGATGGGATAGTCGCGGCATTGGAGCTGCGGTTGGCGGATGAAGACCCCGCTGTCCGCGTTCGGGCTGGCGCGGAACTCGAGCTTGAGCACGAAGTCCTTCGCGAATTCCCGGGTGGTCCACATCTGCTGGATGCGACGTCCCTCGGGGGGCGGCGTGACCAGGATGCGCCCGTGTTTCGCCACGTAACGACCATCGATGCTCCGGGTCAGGCCGTCGAAGGCCATGGCCCGTCCGATGACGGGCCAGGGCGGGGCGCTGGGATCGTTCTTCTTCCAGTTGGCCGCGGAGGCGATGTCGGATTCCGGTGTGACCTGGAAGCTCCAGCCGGTGAGGTCGCGTCCGTTGAAGAGACTGGTGAAACCCGGCTCCGGTGCGAACCGGTCGTCCTCCAGTTCCAAGAAGCCGAGCATCGCCAGTGTCGGCCGCATCGCCGCCGCCCACTTCGCGTAACCGGTCTTGTTCGGATGCAGCAGGTCGGGGAACTCGGCGGCGACGGCGTCGCCTTGCGCGTCGGCGAACAGAGGCCAGGTCTCGACGAGCGTCACCTGCGGGTCGTCCTTGATCGCCGCGGCGTAGAGCTGGTTGATCTTCTTGATGCTCATCGCCGGCCGCTTCTGCGAGGCCGAGCTGGGGAACACCTCGCAAAGGACAACCGGCATCTTGGGATCATGCCGTTTCAGCGCCGCGAGGATGAGCTTCAGGTTGCCGGCGATGGTCTCGGGGTCGGCCTGTTCTTCGAGGTCGTTGGTGCCGAGGAGCAGCGCGACGCCGGTCGGATGCAGCGCGAGCACGTCTTCTTCGAGCCGCAGCAGCATACCGCGGGTGGTGTCGCCGCTGATGCCGCGGTTGGCCAGCTTCATGCCGGGGAAGCTGCCGCCGAAATCGTCGCCCCAGCCCTGGGTGATGGAATCGCCGAGGAAGACGAACGAATGCATGTCGAGCTCGGCGCGGGCGGCCCACGCGGCGCGGCGCTCGGCCCAGAGTCCTTTGAACCAATCTTGACGCCGGATCGGGCCGGCCCCGGGCAACCCGTCGTCGGTCGCCGGGATCTGGAAGCGGGAAGCGGCCGCGGGCCGTGACGTTTGTGCGGATATGCCCGGCGCGAACAGCGCGGCGGCCAAGACGATTGGGAGGAACGTTGAGGATCTCATGGGCAGGATGTCGGCGAGCGTGAGCGGAAGGCGGCTCTGAGCCAAGCAAGGATCGGGGACCGGCGGCGCCGATGTCGCCCTGATATTGCAAGTTTGCGCGCCAGCGGGGCGCGTCGCTAGGTTCCTGCGACCTCGTACCACGCATGTCCTCCCGCACCTGCCGTCCCGTCGCCGCGTCTGCTCCTCGCTTCCGTTCCGCCCTGTGCGGCGCGGTGGCCGGAGCGCTCGCGCTGCTGACGACGTCCTGCGGAAAGCCGCCCGCGATGTCGTCGGTCCCGTACGAGACGCTGGCGCCCGGTGTCGAGTACGCGAACCAGCGGATGACCAACGTCCCGTGGTCGGTCCACGTCGTGCGTTTTGACCGGACGGATCCGGCCTTCGAGGTCCGTTCGGTCCACGCCGGCCAAGGCGCGCTCGGGCTGGCTACGTTGACCGACCAGATCCAGCAGTTGCCGCCCGGTCTCGGCGCGCCGGTCGGGGCGGTGAACGGTGATTTCTACCAGCGCGACCGCGCCTATGCCGGCGATCCGCGCGGGCTCCAGATCCTCGACGGCGACCTCGTGAGCGCCCCGGTGGGCGGCGTCGCGTTCTGGCCGGACGCCGCCGGACAGCTCCACGTCACCAACGTCGTGTCGCGTTTGCAGGTCGCATGGCCCGACGGCACGACGACGTCGTTCGGAGTGAACCAGGACCGCGCACCGGACGCCCTGGTGCTCTTTACTCCGGCGATCGGTGCCTCCACCCGCACGACCGGAGGACGCGAGTGGGTCCTCGAAGCCGCGTCCGGCGCGGCGTCCGCCATCTTGGCGCCCGGATCGGATCTGCAGGCCCGCGTCGTCGAGGTCCGCGATGCCGACGACACCGCGACGGAGCCCGGGCGGTTCGTGTTGTCGGCCGGTCCGCAGCTGCTCAAGACGCTGCCGAAACCCGCCGTCGGCTCGATGTTGCGGATCTCGACCGCGACGATCCCGGCGCTCCGCGATGTCCGCACCGCGCTGAGCGGCGGACCGGTGCTGGTCCGGGACGGCAAGGCGCTGAAGATCGAGCCGCCGGCGTCCGGTTCGTATGAGTTCAGCTCCATGACCGAGCGGCATCCGCGTTCGGCGATCGGATGGGATGCGCGCCACTTCTATCTCGTCGAAGTCGACGGCCGGCAGGAACACCTCTCGGTCGGGATGACCTTGGAAGAGCTGGCCGAGCACATGGCGGGCCTCGGCTGCACCGACGCGATGAACCTCGACGGCGGCGGTTCCGCGACGCTGTGGTGCGCGGGAAAGATCCGGAACAGCCCGTGCGACGGACGCGAACGCCCGATCGCCAACGCGTTGGTCGTGATGCGGAAGCCTTCCGCAACGGCCGGATCCGGCCGATGACGGCGACGATCTTCCGTCGTTTGTCTTGGCGCGGGAACTGCATAGGTTCGATGACGATGTCTCTAGCGCCGCTCTTCGGCCGATGCCGGCCCCGGGTCGCTCCGGTCCTTTTCTGGGCCGCGTCGATCATGTCGGCGTCGTTGCTTGTTGCCAGCGGTCCGGCCAACGGTGCCACGCCTGCCGAGCTCCCCGTCCAGCGCGACCGCGGCTACGCCTACATCCATGACGAGGTGAAAGAGGTCCCGTGGTCGGTCCACATCTTCAAGGTCGATCGTTCGCGCCGCGACCTGGTCTTGGGCACCACCTCGGGCGAGGGCGCCGCCATCGGCATGGGGACGATCGCCGAGCAGGTGAAAGCGCTGCCGTCCGCGCTCGGCACGCCTTTGGCCGCGGTGAACGGCGATTTCTACCTCACCGACCCGCGATACCCCGGCGATCCGCGGGACCTCCACATCCGTCAAGGCGAGCTCGTGAGCGCGCCGGCTGGGCATGCGTGTTTCTGGATCTCTGCCGCGGGCGAGCCGTGCTCCACGAACGTCGTCTCGCGCTTCCGCGTCCGATGGCCGGATGGATCGAGCATGCCGTTCGGGTTGAACGAAGCGCGTCCGGACGACGGCGCGGTCTTGTATTCCGCGGCGGTGGGCGCCTCCACACGGACCACCGGTGGCACGGAGATCATCTTGGAGGACGCGCATGAAGGGCGTTGGTTGCCGTTGGCCGTCGGGCAGACGGTCCGCGGACGTGTCCGCCTGGTCCGCGACGCCGGCGATTCGCCGCTCAATTCCGACACGTTGGTCCTCTCGCTGGGGCCGAAGCTCGCCGGTCGCGCGACCCAGCTCGCGGCCGGCGCAGAATTACGGATCGTGACCGAGACCTTCCCGGATCTGACCGGCGTCACCACCGCGATCGGCGGCGGGCCGACCTTGGTCCGCGCCGGCAAGGCGATGACTTGGTCGGGCCTGCTGATGCGGCATCCGCGCACCGCGGTGGGCTGGGACAAGGACCACCTCTATCTCGTCGAGGTGGACGGCCGTCAGAGCGATCTCTCCGTCGGCATGACGTTCCCCGAACTCGCCGCCTACATGGCGAAGCTCGGCTGCGAGCAGGCGATGAACCTCGACGGCGGAGGCTCGGCGACGATGTGGGTCTTCGGACAGGTGATGAACAGCCCTTCGGAAGGACGCGAACGGCCGGGCGCCAACGCGCTCGTGGTGCTCCGCCAGAAGCGTCCGCAGGAACAGGTCCGCCGCCAACCGTGAGCCCGGATCCTTCTTCCAGAGGTTCCGTGCTGCTCGCCTTGATGGTCGCCGCAGTTTCTTTTGCTTTCACGATCCTGCGGGCGTCGGCCGGGCCCGCGGACGGACTGGCATCCGGTCCGGCGGTCCACCTGATCCGCATCGCGCTCGGCCCGGATGGCGCGGCCGCGCTGCGCGGCGACCCGCGAGGATATGTCCGCGCCGATGTGGAGGCGGACGGTGAGCTGTTCCGAGGTGCGCGCATCCATCTGAAAGGCTCGACCGGCAGCTTCCGGACGCTGGACGAGAAACCGTCGCTCACCATCGACCTCGGAGCGGTCGGCGGCGGGCGCGCTTTCCGCGGCGTCGCGAAGTTCCACTTGGACAACTCGGTCGAGGACCCGAGCTATCTTTGCGAGCTCATCGGCAGCGAGATCTTCCGGTCCGTCGGGATCCCGGCGCCGCAGGCATCGCACGCGCGCGTCGCGCTCGATGGCCGCGACCTCGGGCTCTACGTGCTCAAAGAAGGGTTCACGCCGGACTTCCTCCAGCGGAGCTTCCCGGGCGTCGACAGCGCGCTGCTCGAACCTGGCCCCGGCCAAGACATCGACGGCCGCATGCAGGTGAAATCGGGCAAGCCGGCGGCGCGTATCCAAGCGCGACGGCGCGCGTTGGCGGCGGCCGCCTCGGAGACGGAACCGTCGGTCCGATGGCGACGGCTCGAAGAGACCTTGGACGTCGATCGGTTCATCACGTCGATGGCGGTCGAGGTGCTCATCGCACATCGCGACGGCTACGCGCTCGCGAGGAACAATTTTCGGCTGCAAATCGACATCGCGAACGGCAAGGCCGTCTTCTTGCCGCAAGGGATGGACCAGTTGTTCGCCCCGGTGGACCTGCCGCTCGAGCCGCAGATGTCCGGGTCCGTTGCCCGCGCCGTGATGGATTCGCCCGAGGGTCGTCGCCGCTACGAGGCGCGGATCCGCGAACTCGCGCCGCAGGTGCTCGATGTCGCCGCGTTGACGCATCGGGTCGAGGCGGCCGTCGCCGCGCTGCGCTCATCGGCGACGCGCGCGGAGATGGAAGGCATCACCGTCGCCGCGGCCGGATTGATCGAGCGGATCGGGCGACGCGCGGAGGAGGCACGTCGGTTGTCGGACCGCGATCGGACCGCGGCCGTGGAGTTCGTCGATGGCGTCGCGTCCCTCGCGGGATGGGAGCCGGATGTCGCACCCGAAGGCGGTCGCCTCGACCGTTCTGCTGCGCCCGATGCGACGCCGGCGCTGCACATCGTCGCCGGTCCGGTGACGTCCGCCGCATGGCGCACGACGGTGAGGCTGCCGGCCGGGCGATATCGTCTCGAAGGCCGGGCCCGCACGGCCGGTGTGACCGCGTTGCCGTTCGGCACCCACCACGGGGCCGTGTTGCGCATCGGCGGCGACCGCCCGAGGTCTTCGGCGTTGCTCGGCGGCTCGTCGTGGAGCGAACTCGCGGCGGAGTTCGAGATCGGCCCGGGCGGAGGCGATGTCCTGCTGTTGTGCGAGCTCCGCGCGAGCCGGGGCGAAACGTGGTTCGATGCCGGGTCACTGCGTCTCCGGCGCCTGGGCTGAGGCTCCGCCCGGTCAGAACGTCGCGATAGGATTGATCGGCGAACCGGTGCCGCCGGGCACGGCCAGCGGCGCGACGACGAGCAGGAAATCTTGGCGCTTCTGTTCCTCGGCGGCGACGCCCAATGCTTCGAGGTCGCAGTTGTCGAGGATCCACGTGCCCATGGCGACCAGGCACAGCTGATGGACCGGCATCGGAACGCCGTCGACGCCGGACGGCAGGACATCGCTCGCCGCGTCGCTGCCGAGCACGGCCACGTCGCGTTGCTTGAGCCAGCGGGCGCACGATGCGTGCAGTCCGGCGAATTTGCCGTCCCACGGGCCGACCGCCGCGCGGCGTGCCCAGCGACCGGTGCGGACCAGGACGACGTCGCCGGCGCCGATCCGGGTCCCGGTTTTCTTTTCCCACGCGTCGAGGTCTTCGGGATGGATGGCCGTGCCGGGCTCCAGGTACGGGACGCCGCGGAGCCTCGGGATGTCGACGAGCACGCCTCGGGTGACGATGCCTTGCTTCAGGTTTTGTATCCCCAGTTTCGCCGCGCCGGCGGAGGTGACCTCCGTCTGCGAGAAACCGTTGTACATCCGGCCCGCGTGGAACATATGGCACAGGCTGTCGATGTGCGTGTGCGCCAGGCCGTGGTACGAGACCTTGTAGGTGTCGGCCACGGAGAAGCCGGGGTTGTTCGTCCCGGCCCGGTCCACCACGTGGAAGAACGGCGAACCGTTGTCCACCGCCTTCTCCTTCTCGACGTCGCGGGCGAGGGAGACCGACACCCCGGAACGGACCAGAGCCATCGCCGCCTTGCGCTTGGCCGGCGTCACGAGGTTGAGCGCGCCGAGCTGGTCGTCGGTTCCCCAGCGGCCCCAGTTCGATAGCTCGACCAGGGCCTTCTCGAAGTCTTGGCGGTCCCAAGCCGGGGCGTTCCGCGCCGCGTCCTCCGCGGATGCGGCGGTCGTTCCGCGGACGAGCATCCATGCCAGGCCGATGGCGCGCACGGCACGCCCGGACCGGAGGAAGCGCGCGATCACGCGTGCCAACCCCGGCGGTAGTCGCGGCGCAGGAACTTCGTCGCCTCGCGGCCGCCGCTGGTGAAGCGGAACTTCGGCCCGTCCCAGACCAGCGGCACGCCGGCGCGGATGGCCACGTTGCCGAGCAGGATCGTCTCGGTGAGCAGCGACGAGTACTCGAAGTTGGAGAAGGCCTTGGGACCGCCGCGGATCGCCGCGACCCATTCGTCCTTCATGCCTTGGTCGCCTTTGCCGTTGCGGGCGAGCATCGGCGTCGGGTTGGGCATCTCGGCGAAGCGGTCGCCGGGCAGCAGCTTCCAGCTCGCGCCGTAATCCGACGGCGAATACATCACGCCTTTGTCGCCGACCATCAACGAGCCGCTGTCCGACGGCTTCTCGCCGTGGAAGAGGTCCAGCGGCGGGAGGTTCTTCTTCCCGTCCGGCAGCTTGCCTTCGTACCAGGTCATCTTCACCGCCGGCATGTCGCCGCGGGCGGGGAACTCATAATGGACCGTCGCCCAGCCGGGATAGGTCTCGCGGTTGAGCGTCTCGCTCTCGGCGCGGATGGCGGTGGGATGCTCCAGCTTGAGCGCCATGAAGGGCAGGTTGGCGGTGTGGCAACCCATGTCGCCGAGCGCGCCGGTGCCGAAGTCCCACCATCCGCGCCAAGCGAACGGATGATACGATGGATGGTACGGCCGCATCGGCGCGGGTCCGATGAACTGTTCCCAGTGGACGGTCGAAGGCACCGGCGGCCGGTCGGCCGGTCGCGCGATGACGGAGGGCGCCTGCGGCCAGACGGGGCGGTTCGTCCACACGTGGATCTCGCGCACCGGGCCGATGGCGCCGGCGCGGATGACCTCGACGCCGTGGCGCAGTCCGTTCTCGGCGGTCCCTTGGTTGCCCATCTGCGTCGCGACCTTGTGCTTGCGGGAAAGGTCGCGCAGCCAGCGTGCTTCCCACACGTCGTGGGTCATCGGCTTCTGCACGTAGACGTGGATGCCGCGCTTGATGGCGAGCGCGGCGGCGACGGCGTGCGTGTTGTCCGGCGTGCTGATGGTGACGGCGTCGACCTTGCCCTCCATCGCGTCGAACATCTTGCGGAAGTCGTGGAAGGTCCGGGCGCCGGGGAACTTCTTCAGCTTGGCGTCGAGCTTCGTGTCGTCGCAATCGCACAAGGCCACCACGTCGCCGAGATTGCCCGCCTGGTCGATGTCGCCCGAGCCCTTGCCGCCGACGCCGACGCCCGCGATGCGGAGACGGTCGTTGGCGCCGAAGACGCGCGAGGGCAGGAAGGTGAACGCGAACGCCGCGGCGGCGCTCGTACCGATGAAGCTGCGGCGGGAGTAGTTCTGCGAGAAAGTGGGGCGCATGGCGTCGTGATGTGTGGACCGAGGGGACGCGCCGAGCTTGGGACGTTCCGCCGTGGCCGACAAGCCTTCAGCTGGGCCCGGCCGTGATACGGAGTGGCGCACAGTGCAGCGGGGAGCGCGCTGGATCCGTTGGCCCAAGAGAGAGAATCTGGAAAGCAGGAAAGCAGGAACGGAAGGCGGCAAATCCCCGGTTTTCCTGCTTTCCTGCTTTCCAGATTCTCTCCTCTTCTAAAAAGCCGATGGCTCTTCGCTGTATCGAAGGTCTGGGATCCGACTCGGCAAAACGGCAGGGCGCCACCCTGCAAAAAACGTTCACCGCATCCGATCGCATCCGCTGGACGCGGTTGACCTCCGGAGATCCCGGTGCTGAGACTGCGGCATGGCCGACACCGACCTCCAGATCGAGAAACTCGTCACCGGGAACGGACCCGCCGCCCAGAAGGGCCGGCCCGTCACCGTCCACTACACCGGCCGGTTCACCGACGGCCGCAAGTTCGACAGCTCGGTCGACCGCAAGGAACCGTTCGTGTTCGTGCTCGGCGCGCGGCAGGTCATCGCCGGCTGGGACATCGGCGTCTCCACCATGTGCGTCGGCGACAAGGTGAAGCTCACCATCCCGCCGCACCTCGCCTACGGCCGCGCCGGTTATCCGGGAGCGATCCCGCCCGATTCGACCTTGGTCTTCGAGGTCGAGTTGATCGCGGTCGGTTGATCCGCAGCGCCTACGCCGCCGCGACGGTGCGGGACCTCAGCCGCGCCGCTTCGCCCAGGCGAGCAGCGGCGACGACTCCCCGCAATCCGGGCACGGTGTCGTGGCCGCGACCGACATGCATGTGGGGCAGGTGCCGTGCGTGGCGAAGGCGTCGGATGTCCCGCCGCAGGTCGCGCAGGTCCAGATCGGGCCGATGATCGGCGCCGTGCCGCATGCCGGGCATGCGTAGCCGTCCCGACGCGGGATCTTCGCCATCCGCATCATCGCCCGGGCTTGGATCCAGCCTTGGCGGCAGTTCAGCAGGATGAAGCCGGACATCACGCCCATCCAGATCGACCGGTTGTAGATCGCCAGCGCGACCAACCCCGCCACGCCGGCGAACCCGATGAACGTCGCCGCCAACAGGCTCTTCGCCGGTCCGACGACGAACCAGAGCAGCGATCGGAGGATCTGCCCGCCATCCAGCGGATAGATCGGCAGCAGGTTGAACATCAGCAGACCGGCGTTGAGATAGACCATCGCCCAGAGGAATCCGTAGGCGTCCGGTGCCGAGCGTTCCCATCCTTGGCCCGACGCGATCGACGCGAGCACGTAGAAGACCGGGAGGAGCACGACGTTGACCAAGGGGCCCGCAGCGATGCTCCAGAGGTTCGCCCCCGGTCGCGGCGGCGCCGCGACGTACGCCACGCCGCCCAGCGGCCAGAGAACGATCTGGTCGGCCCGGCCACCGACCTGACGGCAGGCGAGCGAATGCCCGAACTCGTGCATCAGCACCGTGACGAACAGGGCGAGGTACTCGGCGATGTTCCAAGCCATCGACGTGTACTCGTGGGAACGGTTCTGGATCGAGATCCACGCGACCAAGAACCAGGACCAATGGAGATACACATCGATCCCGGCGAAGCGGAACAGGCGGAAGGAACCTTCTCGGGTCGGCGTCACCGGCGGAACGTCGCGGCAAAGTCGGCGACCGGCAAGCCCGGCGGCTCGGGGCGATGCGATCGCCCCGGCGGGTCACGGTGTCGCCGACGAAGTGTGGTCGTGGACGATGCGCCAGCCTTCCGGCGTGAGCAGGAAGAGCAACGTGAACAGGCCTTCGGGCCGGTCCTTCTCCCGCTCCAACCGCCAATGGCCGAAGACCAGCGCGCTCGTCGGCGAGAGCTCGGTGACCTCGACCTCCGAGAAGACCAGCCGGCCCATCGCCGCGCGGTCGACGTAGCGTCTCACGTAGCGGTCGAAGACGGTCTGCCAACCGCGCGTGACCTCGGCGCCCGAAGCGAAGCGCGTGCCGTCGGTGCGGGCATAGCCGCGCATGAAGCCGTCGATGCTGCCGGAGTTCCAGTCCGCGACCTGCTGGTCGAGCACCGCGCGGACGTGGCCCTCGGGCGTGGTCGGCCGGGCACCTTTGCCGTGCTGGCAACCGGTGGCGAGGAGCAGCGCGCCCAGGAGCGGTGCGAGGAGTCGGCGATGGTTCATGACAGGATCCCGCGGACGACCTCGCCGTGGACGTCGGTGAGGCGGCGGTTGATGCCGTTGTGGTAGAACGTGAGCTTCTCGTGGTCGATCCCCAGGAGGTGCAGGATCGTGGCGTGGAAATCCGGGATGGTGACCTTGTCCTCCGCGGCGAAGTACCCGATCTCGTCGGACGAGCCGTGGTGGTGTCCGGGTTTCACACCGGCGCCGGCGAGGAAGCAGGTGAACGCGGTTGGATGATGGTCGCGGCCGGGCGAACCGATGCCCTGCGTCGCCGGGCTGCGGCCGAACTCGGTGGACCAAACGAACAAGGTGTCGTCCAAGAGCCCGCGCTGCTTGAGGTCCTGGATGAGCGCGGCGACGGGCCGGTCCATGGTGGCGGCCTGGGTGTCGTGGTTCTCCTTCAGGTTCTCGTGGCCGTCCCAGTTGATGCGCGGGCTGCCGAAGGCCCCGCCGTTGATCACCTGCACGAAACGCACGCCGCGCTCCAGGAGCCGCCGGGCCATGAGGCAGTTCCGGCCGAACCCTTTGTTCGCCGCGTCGTCGATGCCGTAGAGGCGCTTGGTCGCCTCCGTTTCTCCGTCGAGACCGGTCGCCTCCGGGATGCTCGACTGCATGCGTGCCGCGAGTTCGTAGGACCGGAGCCGCGCGGCGAAACCGGCGTCCCCGGCGTTGGCGTCGGCGAAACCCCGGTCCATCGCGGCGAGCATCCCGAGGTCGGCCGTGCGGGCCTCGGCGGTGACGGACGCGGGTGTGCGGAGATCGGTGATCGGGTCGCCGGAACGGGTGCGGAACGGCACGCCCTGGTGGTTCGCGGGGAGGAATCCCGAGGTCCAGTTGATCGAGCCGCCGGCGGGCAGGCCCCGGGGATCGGGCAGCACGACGAAGGCGGGCAGGTTCTCGTTCTCGGTGCCCAGCCCGTAGCTGAGCCACGCGCCCATGCAGGGGAAGCCGTTCAAGGTGAACCCGCTGTTCATCTGGAAGGTCGCCGGCGTGTGGTTGTTGCTCTTCGCCGTCATCGAATGGATGAAGCACAGGTCGTCGGCGCAGCGCGCGAGGTTGGGCAGCAGGCTGCTCACCCAGCTCCCGCTCCGGCCGTGCTGGCGGAACTCGTAGACGCTCTTCATCAGCTTCCCCGGCTGGCCGAAGAACCCGAGGTTCTCGCCTTTCCCTTCGAGCGACCGGCCGTCCATCCGCACGAGCTCGGGCTTGTGGTCGAAGGTCTCGATGTGGCTCACGCCGCCGCAGCAGAAGATCTGCACCACGCGCTTGGCCTTGGGCGCGAAGCGGGGAGGACGGGACGATGCCGGCGCGGGGGCAGGGATGCCGGCACGGGCCTGTTCGCGGCTGAGCAGCCAGGCGAGCGCCACGCTGCCGATGCCGTTCGCGCCGGCCGAGAGGAAGTGCCGTCGCGACAGGAGCGGCGACATCGCGTCGAGGTCGATCGGCCGGTGGTGGCGTTCAGCGGACATAGACGAATTCGGTGGAGTTCAGCAGCACCCAGCACACGTTCACCAGCCCGCGCTCCCGGGCGGCGGCCACGGCGCGGGCCTGCTCGTCGGGTGTCGCGGCGCGTCCGAGCGCGAGCCGGTAGGCGGCGCCGACGGCGCGCGACAGATCGCCGTGGGCGAGGCGTCGCGAACGCTCGGCGAGGCCGCCGGCCTGGCGCTGGACGAACGAGCTGTTCATCAGCCCGAGCGCCTGCAAAGGAGTGGTGGTGACGCCGCGGCGCGGCGTCTTCACCGACGGGTCGGGGCAATCGAACGCGTCGAGCAGCGGTTCCTTCCCGGAGTTGATGTTCATCCGGTACACCGTCCGCCGGTTGTTCTCCGCGTCGCCCTTGTCGAAGAGATGGTAGAACATCGCGCCGTACTCGCTGGTGGTGAACGGACGGAAGCTCGGGCCGCCGAGCCGGAGGTTGAGGTCCCCGCTGACCGCGAGCATGGAATCGCGCACGGCCTCCGCTTCGAGACGTCGCGGCGGGAACCGCCAGAGCAGCGTGTCGTCGGCGTCCTTGGCCGCGGCATCGGGCCGGGACGCGGACGATTGGCGGTACGCCGCCGAGGTCACGATGGTCCGGTGAAGCACCTTCATGCTCCATCCGCCGGCGACGAAATCCGAGGCGAGCCGGTCGAGCAGCTCCGGATGGCTCGGACGCGCGCCGCTCGCGCCGAGATCGCTCGGCGTCGCGACCAGGCCTTGGCCGAAATGCGCCTGCCAGACGCGGTTGACCATCACGCGGGCGGGCAGGGGATTCCTCGGGTCGGCCAGCCATGCGGCGAAGCCGATCCGGCGTCCGGCCTCCGGCGCGTCGGGCGCGAGCCCGAGGTCCGCGGGCAAGGTCGCGACCGCGGAGAGAGCGGACGGCGCGACGGTCTCGGCCGGGCTCTTCACATCGCCGCGCTTGAGCGCCTTCGTCGGCGCGGGTTGCTCGCGTTTCCCGGCGTAGGCCGTCATGGCCGGCTTCGCGCTGACGGCGATCGCGGCGCGGGCTGTCTTGGCGCGGGACATCGCGTCTTCCCGCGCGCGGCGCTGGGCCGGGTCGAGGCCGGCGAGGATCATGTCCTGCGTGATCGCAGCCCCCTCCGCGCGGAACGAAGCGGCGACCTCTTCCGCGCTGAGCGCGCGGTCGTAGAGCGCGGCGCGGCCGATCGCGCCGGTCAGCCATGGCGACCCTCCGCCCTGGTGCCGACGCCCGAGAGCGACGCGCGCGTCGCCGGCCTTGAAGGTCCGCAATCCGCCGGACGGCTTGTAGGGCGCGCCGTAGGGGACGCCGTCCCGGTAGAGCGCGATGCGGTCGTCCGCGGAATAGACCGCGGCGAGATGGACCATGGCGGCCGGTCCGGCCTGTTCGTCGGGGACGTCGAGGTCCTGGGTGCGGACGTGGCCCTCGCTGCCGGCCATCCAGCGCCGCGGTCGTCGTTCGCCGAAGACGATCGCGTCGAACATGCTTCCGTCGGCTGTCTCGACGGAGATGGCCGCGCCGCCCCGCTGGTCGAGGTCGGCCAGCGCAACCCACGCTTCCAGCGTCTTCTCGCGCAGGTCGCGGTCCAAGGGCGGCGACCGGAGGAACGCCCCTGCCGCGGGCAACAGGAGGCGTCCACCCGCGACGACGGCCCCGCCTTCGAGCTTCCCGCCGGTCACCGACGTCGTGTCGGCCCCGAAGGTCCATCGCGCCAGCGCCGCGGGCCCGGGCGGCCGTGTGCCCGCGGGGAGTTTCGTGGCCGCGGCGACCTCGCCTTCCGCCTCGACGCGAGCGATGGCGGCCTGCGCCTCGGCGAGGTCGGCGCGGGCCTTGGA
>JANNAJ010000456.1:0-1589 GCA_031384285.1 Verrucomicrobiota bacterium | reverse complement strand
GCAAGAGCCTCGAACCGATGGAGAAGTTGAAGGCCAAGATGAACTTCATCGACGGCCTCTTCAACAAGTCGGCCACCGGCGTCGGCATCCATCCCGGACAGACCGGCAACCTGCTCTCCGGCGTTCCCTTGCTGAAGGGTGCCGTGTTGAAGGGCGGCATCAGCATGGACCAGGTGCTGGCCAACCGCATCGGCCAGGATTCGGTCCAGCCCAGCATGG
The DNA here is from genome assembly GCA_031384285.1 of Verrucomicrobiota bacterium. Lineage (GTDB taxonomy): Bacteria > Verrucomicrobiota > Verrucomicrobiia > Limisphaerales > UBA9464 > CAIVQB01. Next base: position 1,370 of record JANNAJ010000456.1, on the reverse strand, counting down.
TGCTCGGATGTGAGCAGCCCATCACCGGCTACCACGAATCGAACTTCTCGATGGCCTACAGCTCGCACATCTCGTGGCAGAGCGCGGAATCGCCGGTGCCGATGGAGGTGTACCCGTCGCTGGCCTTCGACAGCCTGTTCGAGAACCGCGGCAACCGCCGCGCCCAGAGCATCCTCGACCGCGTGAAGGACGACGCCGCGAGCCTGTCCCGCAAGGTCAGCGGCAGCGACAAGACGAAGCTCGACGAGTACCTCACCAGCGTCCGCGAGGTGGAGAAACGCATCGACCGGGCCCGCGGCGACCAGTCCAAGGCCGTCGAGAACGCGCGCGGCAAGGACGTGCCGGTGGTGATGATGAAACGGCCGGACAACGGCCTGCCGGAGGACATCCGCGAGCACATGCGGCTGATGTGCGACATCACCGCGCTGGCCTTCCAGACCGACAAGACGCGCGTCGTCACCCTGCTGCTCTGCCGCGATCTCTCCGGGCTGTTCTATCCCTTCCTCGACGTCCGCAAGTCGCACCATTCCGCGTCGCACGAGGACCTCACCGACGGCTACGAGCGCATCACCCGCTACTACTGTTCCCAGCTGGCCTATCTGGCCGGCCGGCTCGACGCGATGCCCGAAGGGTCGGGCACGGTGCTCGACAACTCGTGCCTGCTGCTGCTTTCGAACATGTGGTCCGGCAACCGCCACGACAGCAGCCGCCTGCCGATCCTCACCGTCGGCGGCCTCGGCGGTGCGCTGGAGACCGGCCGCGTGCTCAGCTACGTCGACAAGCCGCAGCCCGAGAAGAAGGTCTGCGGCCTGTATCTGTCGCTGATGGACAAGATGGGCGTGAAGCTCGACCGCTTCGGCGATGCCGATTCCCGGCTGGCCGGGATCTGAGACGGCCGCCCCACCTCACGGCACCTTCGCGCCTTCGGTCAGCGTCTTGCGGCGGTAGACCTTGTCGGCGTTGCAGACGTAGAGGTAGGAGCGGCCGGGGCCGGCGAAGGCGCAGCTCACCGTGCCTTTGTCCTGCGGGCGCGACACGATGCCGCCCATCCGGCCGCCGACGTCGAACATCTGGATGCCCAGATGGCTGGTGATCCAGTAGCGGCCCGCCGCGTCGGTCGTCATGCCGTCGCCGCCGCTGTCGAACTTCCCGGCCGGCGTGCGCAGCTCCATGTTCTTCTCGCCGCCCTTCAGGCCGCCGTCTTCCCCGACCAGGAAACTCCACGCGTTCGTCCCGCCGTATTCGCTGACCACGAGCATCCGCTGGTCGGCGCTCAAGGCGATGCCGTTGGGTTTGTTGATGCCGCCTGCGACCGGATGCGGCCGCGGCATGTTCCGCGCGGTGATGGGCACGCCCACGACCTGGCCGGC
>JANNAJ010000225.1:0-4747 GCA_031384285.1 Verrucomicrobiota bacterium | reverse complement strand
GGTCGTCCCGATCGGCGCACCTCCGGTCGCGGGAAAGGTGTTCAACTTGTGGAGCGGTCCCGGCGTGGCGAACGCCAGTTCGGCGAACACGGTCGTGCAGATCGGCGCCTCGAACATGACGGTCACGGCGGTCTACACGACGGCCGTCACGCCCCCGGCCAACACCTATCTGCTGGCCGTCACCGGAGGCTCGGGCAGCGGGTCCTACGCCGCAGGGACGGTGGTGAACCTGACGGCGAACCCCGCCCCGGCCGGACAGATCTTCCAGCAATGGACCGGCGCCGCGGTCGCCAACGCCTCCGCCACCACAACGACGCTGGTGATGCCGGCGGTGCCGACGAGCGTCTCGGCCCTGTTCGTCCCGCTGACGCCGGTCGCGTTGACCGTCAACGGCGGCTCCGGGAGCGGCGTCTATCTGCCCGGAACGACGGTGGCCATCGGAGCTGCGCCGCCCGCGGCCGGAGTCACCTTCGGCAACTGGACTGGTGCGAGCGTGTCCGGCCCGGCTTCGCCCAGCACTACGTTGGTGATGCCGTTCACGGCGACGACCGTGACCGCCAACTATGTGAACCTTCCTCCGCCGATGCCGGTCGCGGGCATCACGAACGCGGTCCTCTTCGTCACGCAGGTGCCGATCGGGAACGACTTCACGACCATCGGATCGGTTTTCGGCAACCACAAGCCGGGACCCGACCAAGCGGGCCGCGGCGGCGACCTTTACATCCGTTATCCGGACGGCTCGCTGAAGAACCTGACCGCCGCGGCCGGCTTCGGCACGGCGTCGGGACCACAGGGCGCCGGCTCGATCGCGGTGCGCGACCCGGCGGTCCACTGGAGCGGCGCCAAGGCGGTGTTCAGCATGGTCGTCGGCGTGGCGAACACCGGATCGCCGGCGGGGGCGTCGGTCTGGCAGCTGTACGAGGTCTCCGGCTTCTGCGTCGGCGAGACGACCGTCATCGCCAAGGTCCCGAGACAGCCTGCCGCCTACAACAACATCAGCCCCTGCTACGGCACCGACGGGCGGATCCTCTTCACCACCGACCGGCCGCGCGGCGGGCAGGCCAATCTCTATCCGCAGCTCGACGAGTACGAGCTCGCGCCGACGGTGAGCGGGCTCTGGAGCCTCGATCCGGTCAGCGGCGACCTGTTCCAGCTCGACCACGCGCCGTCGGGCGCCTTCACGCCGACGGTAGATAGCTTCGGCCGGGTGATCTTCACCCGCTGGGACCATCTCCAACGCGACCAAGAGGCCGACGCCGACAACGACGCCATCGCCGCCGGGACGTCGCAGCCGTTCGGGACCTTCAACTACACCGATGAGACGACCAACTCGGTCGCCCGGCCCGGGGTGCGGAGCGAGGTGTTCCCGGAACCGCGCTTCACCGTGGGCACGACGAACAAGCACACGTTCAACTTCTTCTTCCCGTGGATGATCAACGAGGACGGCACCGAGGCGGAGACCTTGAACCACGCCGGCCGGCATGAGCTGGCGCGCTACCTGGAGCCCAGCTTCCTCAACGACTCGAACCTCGGCTATTTCTACAATGCGGCTTCGCGGTATAACACCAACAGCGCCGACAACCTGCTCCATCTCAAGGAAGACCCGCGCCGTCCGGGGATCTACTTCGCCATCGAGGCGCCGGAGTTCTCCACCCACGCTTCCGGCCAGGTCCTGACCCTCACCGGCGCGCCGGGTCTCGATGCGGACCACATGAAGATCGACTACTACACGCATCCGGAGACGAAGAGCTTCTCGAGCACCGCCACGACCAACCACTCGGGCCACTATCGCGAGCCGCTGCCCATGAGCGACGGCACGCTCATCGCCGTCCACGCGACGAACACCGACTACGAGCATTTTCGCGGTGTCGGATCCGAATACGATTTCCGGCTCAAGACGCTGAGGAACACCGGGACCTATTGGGTCGTGGACAAGCCGTTGACCGCGGGCATCAAAAAGACGGTGATCTTCGGCGCCTACGGCAGCTTGGTCACCTACTCCGGACCGCTCTGGGAACTCAATCCGGTGGAGGTCCGGGCGCGTCCGTTGCCGATCGCCAGCCATCCGCCGATGCCGGCGCCCGAGCAGCAGGTCATCGACGAGGAAGGCGTCGACCTCGCCGCGCTCAAGTCCTACCTGCAGGCCAACGACCTGGCGCTCGTCGTGAGCCGGAACGTCACCACCCGTGACCACGCCGATCGGCAGCAACCTTTCAACCTCCGGGTCGCCGGGACCGCGACGAAGACGCTCGGTGCCGGGGGCAAGGTATACGACGTCGGGTTCATGCAGTTCTTCCAAGGCGACCAGTTGCGAGGATTCGGGCTCTATAGCTCCAATGCGGTGCCGCGCGCGGGACGGCGTGTCCTGGCCGAGCCGTTGCACGAGCCGGCCGCGTTGGCGGGCAACATCCCGGCACCGTCCGCTCCCGCCGGCAGCGTGAAGCTGGGCGACGACGGCTCGATGGCTGCGTTCGTGCCGGCGCGCCGGGCGCTCACCTGGCAACTGACCGACACCAACGGCATGCCGGTCGTCCGCGAGCGCTTCTGGCTCACCTTCCAGCCGGGCGAGATCCGCACCTGCACCTCGTGCCACGGCGTCAACACCCGCGACCAAGCGAACCATCCTGCTCCGGTCAACAAGCCCGAGGCCTTGCGTGCGCTGCTCCAAGGCTGGAAAGCGGCCAACTCGCTCAGCACCTCGGGAGCCGCCGGCGCCGGCATCGCCGAGAACACTCGGGTGACCCTACGTCTGCAGGGCGAGGCCGGCGTCCGCTACCGCCTCCAGTCGTCGCCCGACCTGGTGAACTGGAGCACCGTGCGCTCGGATGTCACCGACGCGACCGGAATGTTCGAGTTCCACCTGACCCAGGCCCAAGGTTCGGACCGGCGCTACTACCGGCTGGCCCCGTAAGCGACGACGGGCATTGGATTGACAACGAAACGACAAAAGTCGAAATCCTCGAGCACATGATATCTAGCCAGACTTCCTGCCTCATCGCCTTGGTCGCCGCGGTTGCATCCGCACCGGAGGTCCGCGCGGGGATCTTCGTCAGCGACCTCTCCGAGCTCGCCCACATCTACGCTTCGGTCGACAACAACTTCTCGGTCGCCCAGTCCTTCGTCGCGGGTTCAGCGGCGACGTTCGACGCCGTGACCTTGGCGTTGAACTTGAACCCGCCATCGGCGGGGTTGTCGGTGAAGATCCACGGGGACAGCGGCGGCGTCCCCGGAGCGTCGGCGTTGACCGACACGTCGGTCTTCGGTGCGCCGTCACGGTTCGTCCCGACCACGCCGCTGACGTTCTCGGCCGGCCTGACGTATTGGGTCGTCGCGTCGGCCACGGCTCCGGTCGTCGAGTGGGGCGGCACGTCGAGCACGGCCCAGACCGGGATCTCCGGATGGACCATCGGCGACGACCATCGCGAGCGCGGGTTCGGTGGCCCCTGGTCGCTCACCTCGGACTCGCTCCGGATGTCGGTCGAGGCGACCGCGGTGCCGGAACCGCGCGATGTCGCCCGGTGGATCGGCGCGGGATTGCTGGGCTTCGCCGGATGGTGCCGGTCCCGCCCCGGCCGCACCATTGCATCGTGACTCCGCGGGCCGGCTCACTGGGCTTCCGCATCGACGACGCGCGGCTCGAACACGAATCCGGCGACGCCGTCGGCCCGGAATCCCGAAGTCGGTACCGGGTGGAACCCGTCGAAGGCCCTGGGCGAGTTCGCGGGCGCGCCGCTGTAGCCACTGGTGGCGCATCCGGTCAGCAGCAAGGTGGCGCCGAAGACGAGCATGAGTCCGGTGTTGATACCGACGCGGGTGGTGCGGGGATGCGAGACGGAGGCGATGGAAGGTTTCATGGGCGGTGTCCGGTTGGTTGGTGCGGGAAAGACCCATGCGTCGCCGTTTTTGACGGCGTCGCCGGGCTGTTCCCCGACCGGTCATCCGGACGGATTGGAACGTTTCCCCGACTTCCGACCATAGGCCGTGCCGCGAGCGCATGGCCATGGGGTCAAACCCGGTTCCGGCTTCTGCGATCGAGTCTCCGACCCGATCGATGTATCGGGTCAAGGCGCCTTCAGGACCGCCGAAAGCCGCACGAGCGCGGCGTCGCGGTTGTCGGACCAGTTGCTGCCCCACTCGATCAGGTACAGCGCGCCGTCCGGACCGAGCTTCAGGCAGATGGGGCGCTTGAACTTCACGTCGCCCATGAACGGTTTCAGCGCGCGGGGCTCGCCGGTATCTCCCAACCATGCGGCCTTGATCCAGCCGCGTTCCCAATCGAACAGGAAGACCGCGCCGTCGTACTCCGCGGGGAGCTTGCGGTCCGATCTCAGCGCCGGATCGAAGTGGTACACCGGCCCGGCCATCGCCGAACGCGCGCCGGATCCGACCTCGGGCCAGCGCGACGACGGCCCCGGCGGATACCAAAGGAACGCCGGCTTCGCCGGTGGTAGCTCGCGCAGCCCGGTGTTGTTGGGCGAATCGTTGACGGGATGCGCCGGATCCGCCGCCGGACCGCTTTCGCGGGTCCCGAAATCGAAGGTATGATATGATCGGTTGTCCGCGGTGAAGTAGGGCCATCCGAAATTGCCCGCCGCCTTGGCCACGTTGAATTCGTCGAAGCCTGCCGGCCCGCGCGCCGGGTCGGGTCCGGTGGCATCGGGTCCCACGTCGCCCCAGTACAGCCAGCCGGTCCGCGGATCCACCGTGAAGCGGAAGGGGTTCCGGCATCCCATCACGTAGATCTCGG
>JANNAJ010000414.1:0-3269 GCA_031384285.1 Verrucomicrobiota bacterium | reverse complement strand
GCCATCCTCGAGATGGACCTCCGGAGCGTCGCCCGCGCGGCGTCCGAGCCGGCGCAGCACGCGTTCCGCCTCGCGGCCGGTGGTGAGGTCGCCCCACCATTCCGCGCAGGGCTGGAGCAGGAAGCAGTGGACGTCGCGGTGGCGCGCCAACGCGGCGAAGACCTCCAGATACGCCGGCGGCAACGCCGACATGCCGAACAACGTGATCCGCTCGGGCAATCCCGCCGGCGCCGGTCCGGCGAGCGCCGCAAGCAGCGCGGTGTGGACGGAGGCCGGATGCGCCGGGCCGGTCTCGGCGACGACGGCCCGCCAGAGGCCCGCTTGCCACGCTTCGTCGGGATGCGCCGCGCCGGTGCCCTGTGGCGGCCCCGCTGGGCGTCCTGCGTCCCATGCCGCGATGTGGCCGGGCCGGAAGACGGAATATTGGTCGAAGAGGTTCGCCAGCCGCGCGGCGAGCTGGAGGCGTTTCCGGGCATCGCCTCCTTCCAGGTAGCGGCGCGGCGCGGCGAAATCGGCCGTCTCCGGCAAGGCGCCGAGCAGACGGAAGAGGCGCCACTGGACGACCTCGCGACGGAAGGGCTCGCCCGCCGGCACCGCGGGGAGCATCTCGCGGGAAAGCCGGTCGGTGAACGCCCGGGGGAACGGGAACTCCATCCGGGCGCAGACACCAAGCCGGCGCGCCAGCTCCAGCTTGAGCCAGCGCGCCATGCCGAGGCTCTGCACCACGACCATCTCCGGGGTGAACACCGACGCCAGCGGCGCGCGCACGACCTCGGCCAGCCGGTCGGCGAGGCGGTCGAGACGGTTTCCCGTGTGGAGATGGAACGGCAAGGCGCGGCCAGTCTGGGAGGACCTCGGCCGTCGGACAACGTCCGAGACCGGGCGAATTCGCTTTGGCCCGGCGGGCGTCTGCGATTTGATCCGCCGGTCGCGCACCACATGAAGGCCAAGCACTCACACCTCAAGGACCTCGACTACTCCGTCGTGCAGCAGTGCATGCACTGCGGCCTGTGCCTGCCGACCTGCCCGACCTACGACGCCACCAAGCTGGAGCGCAACTCGCCGCGCGGCCGCATCGCGCTCATGCGCGCCATCGCCGACGACCGGCTGGAGGCGACCAAGGCCTTCGCCGACGAGATGTACTTCTGCCTCGGCTGCCTCGCATGCATGACCGCCTGCCCGGCCGGGGTGGATTACGCGGACCTCTTCGAGCACGCCCGCGCCGAGGCGGAGCAATCCGGGAAGCTCGCCTCGCCCAAGCGCACGCTCATCCGCGCCTTCACGCTGCGATGGCTGTTCGGCGACCTCGAACGGCTGCGCCTGCTCGGACGTGCGATCCGGCTCTGGCAGGACACCGGCATGCAGGCATTGGTGCGGAAGAGCGGCGTGCTCCGGCTTTTCCCGAAGCGTCTGCGCGAGCTGGAGGCGATGACGCCGACGGTCGAGGACGCCTTCTCGTCCGACCTGATCGAACCGTTCACCGCGGCGACCGGACCGCGCCGGCATCGCGTGGCGCTGCTGACCGGCTGCGCGCAGGACCTGACCTTCGCGACCGTGAACCGCGACACCGCCGAGGTGCTCGCGCGCAACGGCTGCGACGTGGTGACGCCCGCGTCGCAGAGCTGCTGCGGTTCGTTGCACGCGCACAACGGCGAACTGGAGCTCTCCCGGGAGCTCGCGCGGAAGTCCATCGACCAGTTCCCTCCGGACCAGTTCGACGCGATCATCACCAACGCCGGCGGCTGCGGCTCGCATCTCAAGCACTACGCGAAGCTGCTCGCGGACGACCCGGCCTACCTGCCCCGCGCGCAGGCCTGGGACGCCAAGGTGAAGGACATCCACGAATGGCTCGCCGCCATCGGGATCCAGCCGCCGGCGGCGCGGCAGCCCGCTCAGGTCGTCACCTATCACGAGAGCTGCCACCTCTGCCACGGCCAGAAGGTCTCCGCGCAGCCGCGGCAGCTGCTCCGCGCGATCCCGGGCCTCAAGCTGGTCGAGCTCTCCGAGGCGACCTGGTGCTGCGGCAGCGCGGGCATCTACAACCTCACGCAACCGGAGATGGCGGGCCAGCTGCTCGACCGGAAGATGGACCACGTCATCGCCACCAAGGCGCAGGTCGTCGCCACCGGCAATCCGGGCTGTCTGCTCCAGCTCGTCACCGGCTGCCGCTCACGCGGCGTGGACCTCCGCATCGCCCATCCGGTGACGCTGCTCGCCGAGGCGTACCGGCGATAGCCGGACGCGGGCAGGACCGGCCGGAGGCAGGAGCGCGCGATCGTCCGGACTGCTCAGAGCCTGCCTGAAAAGTAGGACAGAGCCTCTGGCCTGTCTGTTCCGGGGCTTCCAGCCCCACGCCAGACAGGCGGTGCCACGGGCTGGAAGCCCGCGGGCGGACAGGCTCGAAGACTGTCCTACTGGGCCGGACGGCCTTTTCAAACAGGCTCTCAGCCGGAACCATGCAGATGGATCCGGGTGGCACGGCCAACTTGGCCGTTCTCGGCGGCAACTTGCCGCCGAGTTTCGGCACCGCCAGCGCACCCACCAAAAGTTGTATCCCCGGCGCACCCAGAGCGATGGGCGATCCGCCCGCCACAACGTGCGGGTGGCCAGTACCACCCAGACCTCTACTGCACCGTTCAGGCTCAGCGGTCGAGCTGCATCGGGCCTGCCAAGAACCACGCGTCGACGATCTTGCCGTCGCGGACCTCGTAGGTGCAGACCAGGTCGATGTGGCCCTTGCCTTCCGGGAACGTCCTGGCGACGCGTTCGTGGTCGACCACGAAGTCCCCGACCACCGCGCGATGGAGCAACGTGGCATGGACGCCCGGCTCCGCGAAACGCGCGGCGAAGCGCGCGCGCAACTCGGCGTGGCCGGTCGCCACCAGCGTCGCAGGATGCAGGAAGTGCCGCGCATTCTCGGCATAGGTCGCCAACAGCGCGCCGATATCGTGCGCGTTGTAGGCGTCGAGCTGGCGTTGTACGACCGACACGGAGTCGGCTAGGAGAGGATCAGGTTCCATATCAGCGAGGGTTATGGGGTGGGGGGGCAGGAGTTGGGCGATGTGTCTCGGCTGCGATACCGGATCGGGATCACGCTCGAACCCGGAACCATGCAGATGGATCAGGGTGGCACGGCCAACCTGGCCGTTCTCGGCGGCAACTTGCCGCCGAGCTTCGGCACGGCCAGCACGCCCACCCATGTGTGCATTCCCGGCGCACCCCGAGCGGCGGGCGAGTCGCCCGTTCCACCCAAACCTTTACTGTATCGT
>JANNAJ010000399.1:0-7463 GCA_031384285.1 Verrucomicrobiota bacterium | reverse complement strand
CGGCGGCTCGCCGAACGTCGACCACGTGTGGAAGGCCCAACGGCCGTCGGATGAGGCCTGGTAGGAATGGGTGCCTTTCTGTCCCGCTGGCGTGAGGCGCTCGAGGTGGCGCCCGTTGAAACGCGACCGGTAGAGGTAGCGCTGCGTCGGGGCATCGGGAGAGGCGATGAAGTAGATCCACTCGTCCTTCTCGTCGACATGGACGAGGCCGGTCACATCGAAGTCGCCGCGGGTGGCAGTCTCCAGCTTGCCGGTGCCGCGCCGTCCGATGTGGAGATGCTTCCAGCCGTCGCGTTCGCTCCAGGCGATGAAGCGCTTCCCGTCGTCGATCCACTTGAGTCCTTGGTGCGCATCGACCCAGGCCGCGTCCTTGTCGGTGAACAACGGCTTCACGGCGCCGGTGCCCAGGTCCGCGAGCATCACGCGGTTCGTCTTCTGCAACCGGTCCAGTTGCTGGAGGAAGATGTCACCGGCACCCTCGGGACACCCGACGTCGAAGATGTAGTGCTCGCGCGGATCGCCCGGGACGTCGAGCCAACGCGTCGGTCCGCCCGAGACCGCCACCACGCCCACGCGGGCGGATGAGTTCAGGTCGCCGGTCTTGGGATACTTCACCATCTGCGTCCTCGGGTAGAGGCCGTCGGTGTTGTTGACCAGCGGCACCTCGCGCACACCGGTCGTGTCGAGCTGCCAATAGACGATGGACCGGCCGTCCTGGCTCCAGCGGAACCCATCGCGCAGATACAGCTCTTCCTCGTACACCCAGTCGAACGTGCCGTTGATGATCTCCGGCGACGTGTCCGAGGTCAGCGCGGTGATGCGCCGGCTCTGGAGGTCCTGGACGTAGAGGTTGCGTTCGCGGACGTAGGCGACGCGGTTCCCGTCCGGCGAGAACTTCGCGGCCATCAGCGTCGACGACGTCGCGTCCCCGCCGATGGGGATGAGCTCGTGGCTCGTCCGGTCGAGGACCCAGTAATCGCCGCGGCTGTTGGCGCGCCAGACGCGCTTGGAGTTCGTGTAGAGCAACAGACGTGAACGGTCCTTCGACCAGGCGTGGTCCTCGATGGCCAGCGGTGCGGTGGCGCCGGAAGGGATGAAGTCCGAGGCCGGCACGAGGACATCCTTCGCACCGGTCCTCGGGTCGTGCCGGACGAGGTCCTTCCCGCCCGACGGAGCCTTGGATTCCTCGAAGGTCGTGTACGCCGGGACGTCCTTGATCCAACGCCCGGCGAACGATTCTCCCTCAAAGTCATCGCCGGTGAAGATGCCTTTCACCGTGAGCAGCGGGGAATTCGTCGTGTCCGCGGCCGCGGCGGCCGATGTCCCGGACGAAAGGACGAGGAAGAGCCAGACCGCTATCGGCCCCAGGGATCCGCGGATGCGTGGAGTGTTCATCTTTCGGAGAGCTGATGGATGGTGCCGTGCAACGAGCGTTCGATATCGGGCCCGTCCGGCCCGGGCAGGTTCACCTTGAGCTCGTAGCACTGGGTCGGTGCGAGCCTCGCGATGGCGAGTTCCACCGTGCGGCCGTCGGCGCCCAGACGGGCTCCGGTGATCTCGAGAGGATGCTCGTCGTGGTGCTTCGAGCCGTAGCTGGCGCTGCGCTTGAGCGACCAGACCTTGAAGGCGAACGCGTCGGGTTTCACGCTCGCGGGGGGCAACGATTCCGAGAAGGTAACCCGCAACGTGCCCTTGGCCGCGTGGACCGACACCGGGACATAGGCCGGCCGATCGCTGCGACGGATGCGGTGGAACCCGCCCGGCGCGGGAGCGTTGCCGGCCCATCCGAACAAGCCGCAGGTGTAGAGATCGCCGTCGGAGCCGAAGCGCCCGCGCATGATCCCGGTGGCGAAGGCGGGCATCGGCAGCTCGCACACCGCGCCCTGCCATCGGCCGGCGACCTCCTCGTGCGGCACGACGAAGGCGCGGCCGGTCCCGTAGCTCAGGTTGAGCAACGAGCCGCCCATCGATCCCCATGCCCCCTTCGGCACCCAGACCAGCTCGGCAGGGCTGCGGTCCTTGGCGTTCGTGATCCATACCATCGGTTGCTCCATCGCGTCGTCGGCCGGATCGGTCGCGCTGCTGTAGCCGAACATGTTCCCGTAGAAGCCGCCCGCCTTGACCCGGTTGATGCGGTTCTTCGGCGTCCAGTGGCCTTCCTGGTCGGTGACGAAGAACGTGCCGTCGTCGTTCAGGCAGACCCCGTTCGCCGCGCGGAACCCGTTCGCGACGATGTCGGTGCGCGAGCCGTCCGCGCTGACGCGGAGGAGCGTGCCGTGGTGCGGCACGAGGCAGTCGAGCGCATGTCGCGCGGATTTCGCGTAGTAGAAGTTGCCGGCCGCGTCGGTCTGCAGGCCCATGGCGAACTCGTGGAAGTGCTCGGTGACCTGGTGGTCGTTGTTGAAGCTCTCGATGAGATCGGTCTCGCCGTCGCCATCCAGGTCCCGGAGCCGCACCAACTGGTCGCGACAAGTGACGAACAGGTCGTCGCCCCGGAACTTCACCCCGAGCGGCTGGAAGAGCCCGCTGGCGATGCGATGCCAGCGCAGCGCGGCCGGCGCGGCGGCCATGACGCCGTCGACGCGCCAGACATCGCCGTTCCAGGTGGCCACGACGGCGGCCTTTCCGTCGGGCGTGAAATCGAAGCCGCCGGGACGCATCCAGCTGTTCCACGGGTTCTCGACGGGGAGCGGGAACGTGTCGGCGATGAACGCGCCGTCCGTCTTTCCCGGCACCGATGTGGTCGCGACCTTCTGCGCCCAACGCGTCGGTCCGCCGTGGGTGAGCGGTCCCAGGTCGAGCGAAGCGGAACCGGCCTTCGCCACGACGGCGAGCGATGCCAGGTCCGCGCGCGACACGAAGATCCGTGTCTTCGCATCCGACGGCAGCTCGGCGACCCAGAAGCCTCCTTCTTTGCGCAGCGCACCGTCGCCGGAGAGCGCGGCACCCACCGTGTCCGGGGCGACGCGGAGCAGCAGCGGCTTCTTCGCCGCGCCGACGTTCAAGGTGCGGACGAACACCGGGTCCGGACCCTCGGCCACCCAGCCCGGGGACTCGAGCACCCGCACACCGCCGACGGTCGCCGCGATGACGACTTTGCCGCCGTGCAGATAGAGCCCTTCGTAGTGCGCCCATCCGCGGGGAAGCGGACCGAAGCGCCGTCCGTCCCGACCGACGAACCGCGTGTCTTCCCAGCCGCCCTCCGGTGACGCCCAGCCCGGTCCGACGGGGTTCACAAAATGGCGGTCACCGGTGAGGCCGGCGTGGGCGCCGTGGCTGCCGTCGAAGGCGACCCCCTTCCAATCGATGAACGAGCCCGTCGTCGCCGCGGCCACCCGCATCGTGTCGTGGTCGTAGACCATCCACGCCCGGCCTTGGGCGACGCCGCCGGGCCCGTCGTCGAGCCGGACCGCGATGCCCTTCTGCGCGATGTTCCCGGGCGCGACCTGGTAGGTCCAGAAGAGCGCCGGCCCGTGGTCCATGCGTTGGTAGGCCGGGTCGGCGGCGAAGGCCACGGCGCCGACGAGCGCAAGCGCGAACGGGATGAAATGTCTCATGGATCTGTTGATCGGACCGGCGCCGAGTTGGACCACCTGCTCATCTCGGAACCTCCGTGAACTCGACGAACTCCGTCCCGCCGGGCGGCACCTCCACCGCGATCGGGCCTCCTGGGGAATGGACTTCACCGGAGCGCCATTCCTTGGCCGACGCGAACGGTGTCTTCGACCGGAGGACGACATGGGCGACAGCCGACGCATCGGTGACCGCGGGGCTGCGGGGCTTCTTGATCACGCCGCGGTCGTTGACGAGCTCGACCACCCAGCCGTGCGCCGTGCGGTTCACCGCGTGTTGCACCGCGTCGCCGGTCACCTCGACGGGCAGGACGTCCTCCGCCAACTGGGCGAGCCGCGCGTTGGAGATGGCCGTGGCACGGCCAGTCGAAGGATCCGTCCACGGCTCCAGCACCTCGACCGCGCCTTGCTTGGCGACGCGGCCGAACTGGCTGCCCAAAGTCTCGCGATGGCGCGCGGATATCAGCACGCGGCTGCCACGCCGCAGCGCCTTCTCCAGCTCGGAGAGGAACGCGTCGTCGAAGGTGATGTCGCCGGCCAGCAGGATCATCGGATAGGAGGGCAGCACCTCGGGCGGCACGCTGGTCAGCAGCACGTCGAGGATCTCGCCGATCGGCGTCGGACGCAGATAGCTGCTCTCCGGGTCCTCCGGATCGGGCCTCAGATGGATGTGGTCGCTTCCCGGGAAGAGCTGACGGTCGAACAGATCGCGGACCTCGCGGTCGCCGGCGGTCGGCGGTAGGATGCCCCACGGTTTGTCCATGTAGCCGTTGTATCCGGCGTGACGGTCCAGCACCACCGCGACCGGCGTGAACGGCACGCCGCGCTCGTGCGTCCGCATGAAGCGGAACACCTCCGCCGCCTTGCGGCCGTGCGAAGTCAGGACCCACGGCGCCCGGGGCTGCTCGAAGAACGTGGCGATGCTGTTCTCCGGCGTGACCATCGCCGCGCCCGCGAACCATCCGTGCAGCCACATCCGCTCGTAGAAGCTCAGGGAATGGCCGGCATCGAGCCCGCGCATGATCCCGCCCTCTTCGCGGAGAGGTCCGCTGGTCGTGCAGGAAGCGCCGAACCACGGGCTCACCTGGACGGACCACGGCCGTTGCCACGAGCGGGATGCTCCGCGTGCGAAGGCGAGCTTCGACTGGGTGAAGGCGATGTTCTCACCGACCTCCAGCCCGATGCAGCGCGCGCCCCAGGCTCCGGCGTACGCCTCGTAGTGCGAATGCCCGGTCACGCTGATCACCCGGCCCAGCAGGTCGCGGGAGCGGCTGGCGAAGTAGTCCCGCACGACATCGTGCGCCTCCTTCTTGTCCGCCGGCATGCGGTCGAAACCCGCGAGGCCTTCGGGCTTCATCAGATGCTTGTGGGCCTCGAAATCGGCTCCGTAGACGTCATGCCACCACGACGCCTTGGGCGCGAGGTTGTGGAAGTAGTAGCCCCATTCACCGAGCTGGTACGCGGTGAAGATCCGCGCGCGGTCCATCGCCGACAGAGACGCTTCCTGCGCCGGACCGAACACCCCACGGCCACCCTTGATCTGCATCTCCCCGCCCGGATAGAAGACCACCGGCCAGCCGACCTTCGAAAGGAAGTCGAACACCGGTCCGGAATCCGGCCCGGGCCCGGGCCCCGGATCGAAGCCGTTGCCGAGATCCAGCTCGCGCATCACGTCCACCATCTGCCGGACCGATCCCAGGTCGCCCGGAACGCCGTACATGCTGAAGACGAACTCGTCGTGCCCCGGGAGCAGCCGGACCTGCTGCGGACCCGAGGCGAGATCGCCGGCCGACGGCGCCGACGGCCGGTCGGCGGACCGCGCGGCATCCGCGGCGTCGCGCGCGGGGACGACCTTCCGCTCGGCCAACCAACGGAGCGCGCCGCTCTGCCAGGCGTCCCACATCGGCCCTTGGTATCCGTCGAGCCCGTGGTCACCGGACGGGAGCTCGAGCAACCGCGAAGCAACGCCCTTCGTCCCCAACGCGGCGGCGAACATCCGGCTGTTCTCGATCGATACCGCGCGGTCATCCACCGCGTGGGCGAGATAGCTCGGCGCGGTGTCGGCCGCGACTTGTTCCTCGCTGGAGAAGAAACGCACCTGGTCGGCTGTCGGCGCCGGCCCCAGCAGGTTCTGCCGGCTCCCGCCATGGCCCTTCGCGCCCATCGAGATCACCGGATAGACGAGCACCGAGAAATCGGGACGGCTCGAAAAGCGCGCGACCGGATCGCCCGGCACGGCATCGCCCGCATCGAAATGCGTGGCCGCCGTCGATGCGAGATGGCCACCGGCCGAGAAACCGATGATGCCGATGCGGCCCGGGTCGATCCCCCATCGGTCGGCGTTGGCGCGCGCGGTGCGGATCGCGCGCTGCGCGTCCAGCAGCGGCACCATGCGGCGTCCGCGCGGGAGCCGGTACTCGAGCACGATCCCGGTGATGCCGTGGGCACCGAGCCAACGCGCGATCCCGGTGCCCTCGGCGCCGGTGACAAGGCCGCCGTAGCCGCCCCCGGGGCAGATGACCATCGCCGCTCCGTTCGGCTTCGCCGCGCGGAACACGGTGATGGTCGCATCGGCGGTGTCCGTGGAGCCGGCGCCGTCCGGTGCCTTCCCGGCCCAGAGCGCGAGCTTCTCGGGCGCCGGATCCACGGCGACGTCCGATCCGCGCGGCGGGATGACGGTCGCCGCCGGGACCGCTTGCCCGGCCATCAGCCGCGTGAGCGTCGGCTCGATGGCTTCCGCCCACGCTTCGGCACCGGCGAGCCCGGGATGCAGCAGGTCGGGCATCCGGTCGGTGTCGATGGTGCCGTCGGGACGCAAGAAGACGTTGCCCACGTCGATCCAGAAGACGTTCTTCCCGTCGGCCAGCTTCCGCGTGAGCTCGCCCGCGCGAAGGCAGGTCGCGATGCACTTCGCCGAGGAATGGAAGATCCCGCTGCCCGTGCCGGCCTCGCCGTCGCCGCCGCGAGGGAAGATCCGGACGACCAGCACCTTGGTGGCCGGATGCCGCCGTCGCACCAGGTCGACGATGGCGCGGGTGCCGTCGGCGATCTCCTAGGCGGTGTGGACCTTCTTGAAGTTGCGGTCGTCGCTGTTGTTCGTGCCGATGAGCACGACGACCACTTTCGGCGACACGACGAAGTCGAGTTCGCCGTCCGCCAAGTTCCAGAGGATGTTCTCGGTGCGCTGGCCGTTGTGGCCGAGATTGATCGCGCGGCGCGGCACGAAGTGCTTGTCCCAGACCGCGCGCAACGGTTCGTACTTCCCTCCGAGCTCTCCGACCGTGTGCGTGATCGAATCGCCGATGAGCGCCAGGTCGAACCTCCCGCTCCGGACCGCCGCGACCTTCTCCGCATGCCGCGCCGACGGCGAGGGCATCGGGAAATCCGCGTCGCCTGCACGGGGCGAAGGCTTCGCAGGGACACCCGCCACGGCGGGCGCCGCCGCATCCGCCGCACCGGCAGCGACCGGCAGGAACGCGAGCAAGGTCGAGAGCAGGATGCGGGTTCTCATGTCGGTGTCCGGAGGGTCAGACGACCTGTCTTATGGCGGGAAACCCGTGCCGGCGCCGGTGGGAACATCGCGCCGGGCGAGCGAGGAGCCGGCCTCGGCGGCACGGACCGTCCCGGACATCATCGCCGCGGGGGCGGTCCACGCCACCGCGGCGAAACACCGCGCGCGGCCGGCCACCGCGACCGCTGGACGGTGGGCTCGCATCGTTCAGCAGATCTCCACGACCGGGCTCCCGAGCACGTCCATCTTCGGCTCCACGCCGAGGCCGGGACGTTTCGAAGCGGCCATCCGCCCGTCGACGCGTCGAGGCGCCCCGTCGGCGATGTCCACGGTGCCGTAGCTGTTGAAATCGGTCGTGGTGAAGAGGAACTCCGTCGGTG
>JANNAJ010000217.1:0-5214 GCA_031384285.1 Verrucomicrobiota bacterium | reverse complement strand
CGAAGCAACGGGCCGGCGAGCCGGACGCCGTCGTGCTCGCCCCGGACACGCCCGTCCGCCAGAGCCCGCTCGACGAGGCGAAAGCGACCTTCGCCGTGCCCGCCGCCGCCGAGTTGGGCGTCCGCGACACGAAGGGCGGATGGCTGATGGTCGAGGAGACCGCCACGCAACGATTCGGTTGGTTGAAGCAGTCCGAGGTCCTGCGGATCGGATTCTGACCGTGGCCTTCGCCGAGCCGGGCACGCCCGGGAGCATTTCCCGAAAAAACCGTTGCCGCGCCTCGTCGACGGAGGCTTGATCGACCCGATCATGCGCCCCCCCGTCCTACGGCTCTCCTTGCTCTGCGGGCTCGTCGCATCGGCTTGGATCGCGGCGGGTTGCCGGACCCCGACCGCGGGCGCCGGGACCCGCGGCGTCACGCTCACCGAGACCAACGACGTCGTGCGCGTCGAGCTCGACGGGAAGCTGTTCACCGAATACCGGTTCCGCGACGTCTCGCGCCCGTTCCTTTATCCGGTCCTCGGCCCGAACGGAGAGCACATGACCCGCCGCTGGCCGCAGGAGAACGTTCCCGGCGAGGAACAGGACCATCCGCACCATCACGCGCTCTGGTGGTCCCATGGCGATGTGAACGGCGTGGATTTCTGGAGCGAGCAGAAGGATGCCGGCCGCACCGTCCACCAATCGTTCGCCAAGATTGCGTCCGGCAAGGACTCCGGCGTGCTCAGCAGCCGGAACCGCTGGGTCGCCAAGGACGGCAAGACCATCGCGTCGGACGAGCGCACGATGACCTTCCACCGCCCGCGCGGCGGCGAACGCGTCATGGATTTCTCGGTCACTGTCTTCGCCACCGACGGCGAGCTGACATTCGGCGACACAAAGGAGGGAACCATGGCCATCCGCCTCGCCGAATCGATGCGGCTCGCCCAGCCCGCCAAGAAGGCCGGCGAAGGCCGCATCCTCAACTCGGAAGGCTTCCGCGACGGCGAGACCTGGGGCAAGCACGCGGCGTGGTGCGACTACTCCGGACCGGTCGGCGGACGGACCGTCGGCGTCGCCATCTTCGACCACCCGTCGAACCCGCGGTATCCGACCACATGGCACGTCCGCGATTACGGCTTGTTCGCCGCGAATCCGTTCGGGCTGCACGATTTCGAGAAGAAGCCGAAAGGCGCGGGCGACCTCAAGGTCCCGGCCGGCGGACGGGTCACGTTCCGCTACCGCTTCATTTTCCACGACGGCGACGCCGCCGCGGCCGATGTCGCCGGACGCCACGCCGAGTATCTGAAGACCGTGAGATGACCGAGCGACCGGCACCGACCGGTCCGAGCCACACCACCTGAATCGTATGAAGACCAACCGCCGATCGTTCCTCAAGTCGTCCGCGCTCGCCGCGACCGCCATCGCCCTGCCCGCCGCATCGTGGGCACGGGCCGCCGGCGCCAACGGCGACATCCGCGTCGCAGTCATCGGCTTCAACGGCCGCGGCAAGGACCACATCGAGGGCTTCCGCAAGCTCAAGGGCGTCCGTCTCGTCGCCCTCTGCGACGTCGACAAGAAGGTGCTCGCCGCGCAGGCGCAGAAGCTGAAGGACGAGGACAACGAGGTGCAGACCTTCACCGACGTCCGCAAGCTGCTCGAGAGCGGCGGGATCGACGCGGTCTCCATCGCCACCCCGAACCATTGGCACGCGCTCATGGCCATCTGGGCCTGCCAGCACGGCAAGGACGTCTACGTCGAGAAGCCCGTCTCGCACAACGTCTGGGAAGGCCGCCAGATCGTCCGCGCCGCGCGGAGACACAACCGGATCGTGCAGACCGGCACCCAGAGCCGCTCGAACCCCGGCCTCCAGGAGGCCATCGCCTGGCTGCACAGCGGCGGCCTCGGCGAGGTGAAGCTCGCCCGCGGATTGTGCTACAAGCCGCGCCAGAGCATCGGCAACGCCGCCGGCCCGCAGACCATCCCTGATTCGGTCGACTACGACCTCTGGTGCGGTCCGTCGGCGAAGACCGAGCTGCTCCGCAAGAACCTCCACTACGATTGGCACTGGGTGTTCGAGACCGGCAACGGCGACGTCGGCAACCAGGGCATCCACCAGATGGACATCGCCCGCTGGGCGCTCCGGCAGAACGCGCTCAGCCCGCGGATCATCAGCGTCGGCGGCCGGCTCGGCTACCGCGACGACGGCAACACGCCGAACACCCAGTTCGTGCTCCACGATTATCCCGCCGCGCCGATGATCTTCGAGGTGCGCGGACTGCCCCGCGGCAAAGAGTTCCAGTCCGCGGCGCTCTGGTCGAAGAACATGCCCGACTACAAAGGCGCCAGCATCGGCGTCGTCGTCGACTGCGCCGGCGGATCTTTGGTCATCCCCAGCTACGACAGCGCGACCGCCTACGATGAGAAGGGCAACCTGATGCGCCAGTTCAAGGGCGGCGGCGACCACTACGCCAACTTCATCAAGGCCGTCCGCAGCCGGAACCGCGGCGAGCTCAACGCCGACATCGAGCAAGGCCACCTCAGCAGCGCGCTCTGCCATACCGGCAACATCAGCCACCGCCTCGGCAAGACCGACGACGTCGACGGCATCCGCGACCACCTCGCCTTCAGCCCCGCCGCCAAAGAGACCTTCGACCGCATGGTCGGCCATCTTGCCGCGAACGGCGTCGACCTAGACCGGTCGCCGCTCACCCTCGGCGCCATGCTCGATATGGATCCGGCGACCGAGCGCTTCATCGGGAACGACCGCGCGGACGCTCTCCTCCGCCGCGAATACCGCTACCCGTTCGTCGTGCCCGAGAAGGTGTGAGCACGCGCCGGACGACACAGCACCGCATCGGAGGGCAGGCCTGGCGCCTGCCCTTTTTGTCGCGCCCCGCGAAGGTCGTCCCATGGGTCGCGGCTCTCCTGCTCTGGCTCCTGGCCGATGTCGCGCGGGCCCACCCGTTCTTGCAGGATTCGTGGTGGGTCGTCGTCGAGACCAACCGCCTCGTGATGCGCGTGAGCGCCACGCTGCGCGAGATCGCCGTGGTCCAGAAGGTCCCGGTGCCCACGAACGGCCTCACCGACCTGGGCGCGATCCAGACAGCGCTGACCAACCACGGCAGCTACCTGCTCAAGGCGCTGAAACTGGAAGCCGACGGCGCGCCCCTCTCCGGCGAGGTCCTCGATTGGCAGCTCGTCGGCGACGCCGGAGCGTCGGAGCCCGCGGATTCGCCGCTCTACCTGGAGCGGACCCACGCCGCGTTCGACCTCGAGTTCCGTTTCGGCGCGGCCGGACCTCCGCGTGAGATCACCTTCGGGCACGCCACGCTCAAGGAGCATCGCTACGCGCCGGGCGTGCCGTGGGACGTCACCTACGCGCTCACCGTGAAGGACGCCGGCCTCAAGGACATCGCAGCCGGGATCGTCCGGATCGACCTTCCCTTCACGCTCGCGCTGATGATGCCGACGAACGCGCCCACGGCGTCGCCTCCCGCGCCGACCTCGTCCGCGATGGTATCGACAAACGGACCGCCCGGCCTGCCGGTCCCGGCGATGAAGCACACCCGGCCCGACGTGATGGCAGGATTCAAGGCCGCGGATCCATCGGCTTCGTTCACCAGCTACTTGCGCCTCGGCATCCACCACATCCTCACCGGATACGACCACCTGCTGTTCCTTGCCGCGCTCGCGTTGGCGGCGGTGCGACTGGCGGATTTCTTCAAGCTCATCGCCACCTTCACCGTCGCCCATTCGTTGACCGTGACGCTGTCCGCCTTGGGCTACGTCCGTCTGCCGCCTTGGTTCGTCGAGCCGTTCATCGCGGCGAGCATCGTGTTCGTCGCGGTGGAGAACCTGGTGTCGCCCCGGCGTGCCGGAGCGCGATCGCGGTTGGCGCTCGCGTTCGGTTTCGGGTTGGTGCACGGGCTCGGGTTCGCCGGCGGCCTGGTGGATGCGATCGGCGGCACCGGCGGCGCGTCCCTCGCGATGGCCATCCTCGCGTTCTGCCTCGGAGTGGAGCTGGGCCACCTGATGGTCGGCCTGCCTTTCTGGTGCGCCGTCCGGGCGAACCGCGCCGAGTTCGGCGAACGATCGGCCGACCGTGTCTACCGCGCCGGATCGGTCGCGGTCGCCGCGGGCGGGATCTACTTCCTCGTGGCCGCGCTACGGCAGCACCTCTGAACCGGTTCAACGCGCCCGGACGACCAACCGGAAGAACACCGTGTCCGCGCCGGGCGAGGCTTCGACCTGGGCCATCGCAGCGTCGCCGACGACGAGCGCACCGACGTCGTCCCAGCTCCCGGATCCTGGCCCGCCGCGCTGGACCTGATAGGCGATCCCCACGGCCGTCCGCCAGGTGAGCAGGACGCTTCCCGTGGCGTCGGATCCGCCGATCACCAAGCGCAGCACTGATCGCGGGTCCTTCGGATCGGTGCCCGAAACAAACTCGTCGCGATCGGTGGCACCGTCGCCGTCGAAGTCGCCGTCGCCGGTCCGGCTGAGGTCGCCGAACACGGCGCGCTCATACACGTCCGGCATTCCATCGCTGTCGCTGTCGGCCACCGCTGGCTCGGGCAACGTCGCGAGGAACAAGTCGGCGTCGAAGTTGAAGTCCCCGGCGACCAGGTCGTCCGCCGCCGAAAGGAAAGCCGCCGTGCGACCGTCGGCACTCAGCCACGGCCGGTTCGAACCACCGCGGCCCGGCCTGCCATCCCGGGGCCGTTGGGAGACAAGGATGGTCTCGCCGGTCCCGAGATCGCGGAAGAAGACGTCGGATGCACCGTTCGTGTCGTCCGCCACCAGGTTGCTCGCCGCGCTTTGGAACACGACCCGCCGGCCGTCGGCGCTCAGCATCGGCGCGGTGGAGGGGCCATCGGCGATGCCTCCACCGGCCGTCGAGCTCACCCGGGTCAGCACTCCCGTGGCGATGTCGTGGACGAACACGTCGTTCACCCCGTTGGTGTCGGTCGATCCTTCTGGCACGAAGTTGGACGTGAAAGCAATCAGGCTGCCGTCCCCGGAGATGTTCACGTCTCCGAAGTATCGCAACGGCCCGGCCGAGGTCGCGATGGCCCGGTTGGTCCCTGCGACGACATCCCGCCAGAAGACGCCCTGGACCAACGGCTGGTCAGCCACGGAACCGGCGTACGCTGCCCGCCCGCCGTCCCGGCGCAAACTGGCCCCGACCAACCGCTGACCGCGTGGCTGCACACGATCGCCCGCTACAAGCTG
>JANNAJ010000363.1:0-15784 GCA_031384285.1 Verrucomicrobiota bacterium | reverse complement strand
CTGCTGCCGGTCGCCGGGAAGCCGATGATCGACTACGTGCTCGACAACATCGCGCCCATCCCCGGCATCGACCGCGTCTACATCGTCACGAACGCCAAGTTCGCCGGTCATTTCCAGAAGTGGGCGGACCAGTACCGCTCCACCAAGGCCAAGCTCGATTTCACAATCGTAAACGACGGCTCCACCGACGACTCCAACAAACTCGGCGCCATCGGCGACCTCGCCCTCGTGCTCGACCGCGAGCAGGTGGACGACGACCTCATCGTGGTCGCGGGCGACAATCTCTTCAGCCAGTCGATCGAGAAGTTCGGCATCTTCTGCCGCGAGAAGGGCCAGCCGGTCCTCGGCATCCATGACGTCGGTTCGCTCGAACTCGCGAAGAAGTACGGCGTCGTCGACACCGACGCGACCGGCCGCATCACGAGCTTCATCGAGAAGCCGCAGGACCCGGCGAGCACGCTCATCGGCATCGCGCTCTACTATTATCCGCGTGCCACGCTCCCGCTGATCCGCCAGTACATCGCCGAGGGCAACAACCCGGACCAGCCGGGCCGCCTCATCCAGTGGCTCTACCCGCGCGTCCCGGTGCTCACCTGGAGCGTGCCCGGGATCTGGTACGACATCGGCTCGAAGGAGACGCTCGAAGAGGCCAACCGGATCTACGGGAAACGGTGAGCGTCCCGGTCCTCGACATCCGCGGGCTCAACATCGTCCGCGACGGCACGGTCATCCTGCGCGACCTCTCGTGGCGCGTGGAACCCGGCCAGCATTGGGTCGTGCTCGGCGCCAACGGTTCGGGCAAGACATCCCTGCTCGCGGCCCTCACCGGCTATCTCATGCCCACGTCGGGCGAGATCACGCTGCTGGGCCACCGCTACGGCGAGACCGATTGGCGCGCGCTGCGTACCCGGATCGGTCTCGTGAGCTCGTCGGTCCGGCAGATGATGGCCGACCCCGAGCCCGCGCTCTTCACGGTGGCGAGCGGCAAGCACGCGATGATCGACTTCTGGGGCACACCGTCCCGGGCCGACCAGGCGCGGGCCAGGGAACTGCTCGCGCTCACCGAGTGCGGCCATCTCGCGGACCGTCCCTGGGCCGTGCTCAGCCAGGGCGAACGGCAGCGCGTGCTCATCGGCCGCGCGCTGATGGCCCGTCCGAGGCTGCTGATCCTCGACGAGCCGTGCGCCGGCCTCGATCCCGTCGCGCGCGAACATGTCCTCCAGTTCCTCGGCCGGCTGGCGCGGACCCGGGAGGCGCCGACGCTCGTGTTCGTGACGCACCACGTCGAGGAGATCACCCCGGTCTTCACCCATGCGCTGCTGCTCCGCGCCGGCGCGGTGACGGCCTCGGGCGGGTTGCGCCGCACGCTCACCTCGGAGCGCCTCGGCGAGCTGTTCGGCGGTGCTTGCACATTGTCCCGGACGGCAGGGCATTACGGCTTGCGCGTCCGGAGCCGGACCTCGCGTGCGATGTGAACCTCCGGCGGAGGCGGTCCGCCCCGGGGATCCGGCAGTTCGCCCCGCTCTTCCGCGATCCGCCCCGATCCAGCACCGGTCCGGCGGGGCGGCGTTATCTTTCGGGGACCCCTATGAATCGTTTGCACACCACCCTTCGTGCCGTCGCCGGCCTGACCGGCGGGCTCTCCGCCGTGCTCTTCGCGACCGGCTCCTTCGACCAGGCACTGGCCCAAGGCTGCGTCGTCGTCCGCGGCAGCAGCTCCTGCATGATCCATCCGCATGGCAGCGGGATGCCGGGCGACTCCGACCTGATGGCCGGCAACTGGCTCGCCAGCGTGTCCCACCGCTATCTCCATTCGCACCGGCATTTCGTCGGCGACGAGGAACAGACCCAGCGCCAGCTCGTCCAGGCGAACGAGGTGATCAACCACTCGCAGTTCATCGACCTCGGCATCCAGTACGCCTTCACGCCCCGGTTGAGCGCGGCGTTCACCTTGCCGCTCGTGTTCTCCGACCGTTCGCAGAAGGCTCCGACGAACTACAACTCCTACCGCTACGAGACCCACGCGAGCGGCATCGGCGACGCGCGGCTCACCGGCTACGTCTGGCTGTGGGACCCAGTGAAGATGCCGAAAGGCAACATCCAGCTCGGGCTCGGGCTCAAGATGCCGACCGGCGCGGACGACGTGACCGACACCTTCCCGACGTTGGGCGGCCCGATCGTGCGGCACGTGGACCAATCGATCCAGCCGGGCGACGGCGGTTGGGGCGTGGGCGTGGAGCTGAACGCCTACCGAGAGATCCTTCCCCGCACGGAGGCGTTCCTCCAGGCCTCGTACCTGATCAACCCGGAGAACCAGAACGGCACGCTCACCTGGCGGGACAACACGACCGCGGTTCCGGGCACCGTCACCGCCTTGCCGAGCGCGGCGTCCTACTACGAGCACTTCCAGTCGATCCCGGACCAGTATTTCGCCCGTGGCGGACTCAACTTCTTGCTGGTCCCGAGCTGGGGGTTGTCGGTGAGCCTGGCCGGCCGGATCGAGGGCGTGCCGGTGGAGGACATCATCGGCGACAGCGACGGGTTCCGCCGGCCCGGGTTCGCGGTGGCGATCGATCCCGGCATCCAGCTGGCCCGCGGACGCTTCACGTTCAACATCAACGTCCCGTTCGCGCTCTACCGCAACCGCGAGCGCAGTCTCGCCGATGAACAGGCCTCGGCGTACCGCGTCGCCAACCCGGTGGCCGGCCAGATCAAGGATGTCCATGGCGACGCTGCGTTCGCCGACTACGTGGTCACCACCAGCATCTCGGTGCGCTTCTGAGCGGTGCCGCGGATCCCGGACGTGAGCCTCCGCCGTGGGAACGGCGGAGGCTTCTTCATGCACCGCGCGTCACGACTCCGGCCCGGTGCCCGGCTTCCGGCCGAGATAGAAGCGCACCGCGTTCCCGCCGAGGAACTTCTCCTTCGCCGACGGCGAAGCCCAAGCCGCGTGGTCGCGGACGGCCGCGAAGGTCTGTTCGTAGCTCGCCGCCAGCAGGCACACCGGCCAATCGGATCCGAACATCAGACGGTCCTCGCCGAACGCCTCGGCCACGACATCGACATACGGCGACAGGTCCGCGGGACTCCAAGCGCGATGGTCCGCCTCGGTGACCATGCCGGAGACCTTGCAGCATACGTTGGGAAACGTGGCGAGTTCGCGGACCTGCTCGCGCCAGGGCGACAAGGTGCCGGCCTTGATGAAGGGCTTGGCGATGTGGTCGAGCACGAACGGCTGTTCCGGGAACCGCTTCACCAGACCGATCGCGGCGGGCAGCTGCTTGGGGAAGACCAACAGGTCGTAGGTCAGCCCGTGCTGCCGCAGCTTGCCGATCCCGCGGATGAACTCCGGCCGTAGCATGAACCCGTCGTCCGGTTCGTCCTGAACGACGTGGCGGACACCGACAAAACGCGGATGCGTCGCGAACTCCGCGAGCTCGTCCTCGACGCGCTCGGACCGGAGATCCACCCAGCCCACGACGCCCTTGATCCGCGGATCCGCGTCGGCGAGCGCGAGCAGCCAGCGCGATTCCTCCAGCGATTGGCGAGCCTGCACCGCGATGGACCCGTCGAACCCGAGCGGTCGCTGGAGCCTCGCGAGGTCCTCCGGCAGCCAATCGCGCTGGAGCGGCGAGCCTGCCGGGATCCACGGGTACCGCGCGGCGTCGTAGCTCCAGAAATGTTGATGGGAATCGATCTTCATCGAGCAGGAAGATTACCGGTCGCGATCCGGGAAGTCAGCCGATGAAACGACGAACGGCACCGCGTGAGCGTGGACCGCCCCGGGCACGTGTCCCTCCGCCCGTCGTCGTTCCGGATCACCGGTGGACGACACTCGTCCGCTCCTTCAGCCAGTCCCAATCGGTCAGCACGTCGACGACGAAGATGCCGCCGGCGCCGCCCTTCACGTTCGGGCGGAGGGTCGACGAGGGACCGGTGGTCACCGCCCAGCGATGTGTCTCGGTGTGGCCGTCGGCGAAGACGAGGTTGCCGGCGCCGTTGTGGTAGCTGGCCGGGAGATTGCCCCATTTCGGCGTCTCCTCGAGCCGGTTCATGAAGAAGCCGTCGTTCAAGGTGTCGGGATGTTCGTCGAGGTAGACGAACGTGTCCGCCGGCGCGGTCACCGCGGTGTCCTTGAAGAACTGGGTGAACGACGGGTTGAACTTGTTGGTGAGCTCGCCCGGGTCGCCGACCAGCGAGTTCATCGAGAAGCTCCGCGTCCGGGGACCGACCGACGACCGCGACGTGTCCGACGGGCACTTGAACACCGGCACGGACCGGCCGACGTAGCGGCCGAGCAGCGCGTCGGTGAGATAGACGAGGTTGGTGTTCTCCTCCGTGTCCTCCCAGTTGAGCACGTGGTTGACCCAGTTCTGCCGCTTGGCACGGGTCTCGCCGACGCCGTGGTTGTTCACGTAGCGGTCCGCATGGTCGTCCGAGTAGAGCTGGCCGCCGAGCTGGAGCTGCTTGAGGTTGGAGAGGCAGGCGGCTCCCTGCGCCTTGGACTTGGCCCGGCTGAGAGCGGGCAGGAGCATCCCGGCCAGTATCGCGATGATGGCGATCACGACCAACAACTCGATCAACGTGAATGCGCGGCGCATCATGGGCGCCACAGTGTCCGAGCCACCGGACGCCGCCCAGCGCGAAAACCCCCGGCCGGCGGCTACTTCCGCACCTGGCCCGTCCCGGTGCCCATCCACTTGTAGCTGCAGAGCTCCTCCAGGCCCATCGGGCCGCGGGCGTGCAGCTTGTCGGTGCTGATGCCGATCTCGGCGCCGAGCCCGAACTCGGCGCCGTCGGTGAAGCGCGTCGAGGCGTTCCAGTAGACCGCCGCCGAATCGACGTCCGCCAAGAACCTCCGCGCCGTCGGCTCGTCCGCCGTGACGATGGTGTCGCTGTGCGCTGAGCCGTAGTGGTGGATGTGGTCGATCGCGGCTTGGAGCCCGTCGACGACACGCACGTTCAGGACGTAGTCGTTGTACTCGTTGAAATAATCCGCGTCCGACGCGGCGACGAGGCGGACCGAGCCGGCGGAGGACAGAGGCTCCAACAAGGCCAGCGACGAGGCGTCGCAACGGAGCTCGACCTTCTTCGCGCCGAGCCTCGCCCCTGCTTCGGGCAGGAACCGCGCGGCCACCGTGCGGTCCACCAGCAGCGTCTCCGCCGCGTTGCAGGCCGAGGGGCGCTGCGCCTTGGAGTTCATCAGGATCTCGACGGCCATCGCGAGATCCGCCGCGCGGTCGACGAAGACGTGGCAGACGCCTTTGTAATGCTTGATCACCGGCACCTTGGAACACGCGGTCACGGCGCGGATCAACCCTTCGCCGCCCCGCGGCATGCAGAGGTCGACGTACTGCGTCAGCGAGAGCAGGGCGGGGATGGCCTCGCGATCGGTCGTGGGCACGACCTGGATGGCATGGACCGGGAAGCGGTCGCCGAGCACGGACCGGCCGGCCTCGATCATCGTCCGGGCGATGAGCTGGTTCGAGTTCAGCGCTTCCTTCCCGCCGCGGAGGATGGTGGCGTTGCCCGTCTTGAAGCAGAGGCTCGCGGCATCCGCGGTCACGTTCGGACGCGATTCGTAGATGATCACGACGACACCGAGCGGGACGGCGACCTTCTGCAGCCGCAGGCCGTTCGGGCGGGTGCGATCGTCCAGGACACGTCCGACAGGGTCGGGCAATGCCGCGACCTCTCGGAGTCCCGCGGCCATGGCGGCGATGCGTTCCGGGTCGAGCGTGAGGCGGTCGAGCATGGCCGCGGAGAGCGCCAACGAGCGGCCGACCTCGAGGTCCTTCGCGTTGGCGGCCTGGAGCTCGGGGCCGGCGGCCTCCAACGCACCCGCCATCGCGCGCAATGCCCGGTCCTTTTCGGAGGTCTCCAACCGCGCCAGCTCGCGGGAAGCCGCTTTGGCTTGCCGGGCCAGCTGGGTCATCTGCTCGATCAACATCACGACCTGAGGCTAGGTGAAAACACCCGGCGTTGAAGGCGAAAAACAGGAGCGCCGTGATCCTCAAGATCGTCGTCGACAGGGCCTTGGTGGCGGTCGGGGCGGACCAAGGACGCCGTACATAGCCGTAAAGCGCCCATCGGATCGGCGGCTTTCGCTCAGCGGCGGCAACAAAGACCATCCTTGGTGCCAGTCGGTTCGCAGAACTGAGACACGACCCATTTGGCACTCTGACAGCTCATCGCAAACCAGGCGGCTATCGGACACCTGGCTTGTGCGTGCAGAGAGCAAGAACTGCGCACTCAACCAATCTCTGCACGTGCGGGGTGTCTGGTGGCCGCCGGTTCGTTTTCCGGGCCGATCGGACGGGTCCATCTTCGAGAACCGGGCACTTATGAACGGCTCCCTGCCGACGCCACACTTTGTTCAGAGCGCCACGGCGGCCTTGGCCGCGTGGGACCGCAAGGCGGCCGCGAACAATTCGTGGCTCCGGACCGCTTCGTCCGGTGTCACGCATCCGAACTTGTCCCCTAGAGCGCCGGCTCGTTCGGCGGCGAACGCCGCCCACATCTGGAGGAAGCAGTCGGGGAAACCGGGTTCGAAGATGCCGCCGGTGATCGTCTGGAACGGCGTCTGGAAGCCGAGATCGATGCGGATCCACTGCTGCTCCTTGTGGCGCTCGAACACCCAGAGCGACTTCGGCTCCGCGGTCGAGTAGCGGACACCGCCGTCGGTCCCGAGCACCTCGACCGACCAGGTGTTCGTCGCGCCGGGCGCCATGCGTTTGGTCTCCAGCCGCATCGGCACTTCACGGCCTTCGACCTCCACGTCGCAATGGAGCATCGCGTTGTCCCAGGTGTCGCATTCCGCCATGCCGCCCTTGCCGTCGGGACGCTGCGTGTAGATCTTTTGGAGCTGCGCATAGACCCGTTTCGGGGCCCAACCAAGACGGAACGGGACGTGGACCACATGCATCCCGAGGTCGCCCATCACGCCGATCTCGCCGCAGGTCTTCACCTGGCGTTTCCAGTTCACCGGTTTCGCTGGGTCGAGGTCGCTCGCATGCCAGAAGCAGGAGCGGATCTCGAGCAGCTTGCCCAGTTTGCCGGACCGCGCCGCTTGCACGACGCGTTGCGCACCGGGCAGGAACGGGAACTCGCTGCTGCACCGGACGAAACGGCCCGAGGCCGAGGCGGCATCGCGGATCCGGCGAGCGTCCGCGAGGTCGATGCCGAACGGCTTCTCGGCCAGCAGGTCTTTGCCAGCTGCGAGCACGTCGAGATAGATCGAGGCGTGGAGGTTGTGGGGCACGGCCACGTACACCACATCGACGTCCGCCGAACGGAGCAGCTCGTGGTGGTCCTTCGTGAGCAGCCTCACGGTCGGGACCTGCCGGAACCAGTCGAGCAGCTTGTCCTGGAGATCGCAGACCGCGACGAGCTCGGCCTTGACCGGGAAATTCTCCAGCACGAACCACCGCCCGAAAGCGCTCGCGGCTTCGCGTCCCATCAACCCGCCCCCGATGATCCCGACCCGCATCACGTTGCTCATATGGATGCGGACAGCATCGCTTCCCGCCCCTGGTCCGTGCAAGCGGGCTCGTCCGGAAATCGAGCCGCGGGTCGCGACCATGCGGTCGCCCGCCACCTCTCCGGGTCAGTGCCAGGAGGTGTCGACCAGGCCGTCGAGAGATTCCCTCAGGGCCATCAGCCGTCCACCGGAGGCTCGTATGCCCAACGTTCCCCGAAGGAAAGTCTTGGCGAACCGGTTCGAGTTGTTCAGCTCGTCCATCAGAGCTGTGCAATCCTCCTTGGTCACCGTGTCACCGAGCATACGGATGATGTCGAGGTCCGCGGCGAACATCGCCCGGTCGAAGATCCAGAAGAAGAGGACGAGCGGGAGGCGGGTCGGGGGCACCGCACGGAAGAACACGTTGGGTCCGAACGTGGTGGCGCTGCATCCATGGCGTTGGCAGAACGCTTCGCGGAAGTTGCGGCACAACGGCCTTGGATCTCGACGGGACATGCTATGGAGACCGGCTAACGGGCGAAGCGGGGGTGCCTTGGAAAAGATCAGGTCGGGACCACCGTGTCAACGGCCGCCCCGCATCGCTGAGAGCTTGGCGCTCATCTCTGCGGCCTGTTTGGAGAGCCGGGCGTTCTCCTCCCGAAGCCAGTCGAGTTGCCCGCGCTCCGCTAGGTGGTCGTGAAGCCACCCCAGCTCCGGGCGACCGGCCCGGTGTTGTCCGAGCAGGATCGCTGCTTCCCCGAGGTCCGCTCCAAGCTGGGCAAGCGCATCCGGGAGGGGGCGTCCGCCAACGATGTCGGCGTGGAAACGTTTCAGCCGGCGCACCACCGCACCGGAGTTCTCCCTCGTGTCGCGGCTCTCCGGCCCTTCACGGGCCGCGATTTCTTGCGGGCTCTGCCTCGGCTCCATCATCACCGGGGACGGCGCCGGAGGCTTGATCAACGGCAGGAGGCCGCTGAACAGGGGGCTCAGACGCGCGCCGCTGACCCGCATCCGGAACATCGCGCGACGGATGCTCCGCTCAACCATGCACCGGTTGTCGAACTCGCCCATCACCGATTGCAACTCGACCGCGCTGCTGGCGGCGCCGAGCGCGCGGATGACCTCGAGGTCGGGCTGGAACATGCGGCGCTCCACCACCCAGATCACGGCCGCCAGCGGGAGAGCCCGGCGATAGACGCTCTTCCAGAAGACCTGGTGGTCGAAGTTCTCCGGCTTGCACCGGTAGGCGGCGCAATACGCTTCCTTGAAGTTGGGGAACTGGAGCTGCGGCTCGGACATGACGGATTCTTTCCGTTGGAATCTAGGTGCGGCTCCTCGGGGAAGGCGAGGCATTATCTCCCTCACCGGTCCTGCGAGCGGAGCTTATAGAGCTGTTCGCCGGCCTTCGGCACGAGGAGCACGCCTTCGTCCTCGCGGTCCGCATGGTCTTCGACCCGGATGCTCCGCCAGTCGCGGTAGCCGAGGTTGATCTCGCGGCAGACGGACTCCGGTATGCCCGTCGCCAAGGTCACCTTCACACGAGGATTCTCGACGCCGTCGGCAAAAGTCCCGCCGCCGAACACGTGGGTGCAGTGCGCCAGCGAGCCCCATGGCATGTCCTTGAAGCGGTCCCACTGCTTCAGGAAGTAGTCGCGGCAATGGTAGCCGACCTGCCGGATGAACTTGCCGTGGACCACGCTGACCTCGTGCAGGTGCGGCGCGTAGATGATCAGCTCGCCGCCGTCGGCCAGCACGGGCTCCAGCTTGTACATGCACTTCGCGCCCACCCAGAGCTCGTCGTACATCTTCGGCGCGCAGGAGAGGATCGTGTGGAAGGTGCGTTCCTTCCAGATGATATGATGCCGGGCCGAGAGGTCCGCCGCCTTGTCCCACGCGGCCTCGGGCGTGCCGGCGAAGACGCCGACCGCGCCGCTGCCCTTCACGACCAGCGCGAAGCACTTCTTCGGCATCGTCACCATCCCGCCCGCGCGGTCCACCACGGCGCGCACCGGTGTGTGCTTGTTGCCGATGATGCCGACATTGGTGACCACCGCGCCGAGCCAGTGGAAGAAGTTGAGGATCTCCGCTCCGCTCACGCCGGGGAACAGATACTTGTTGCCGCCGCTCATGCCCACGACCTCGTGCGGGAACACCGGCCCGACGATGATGATCTCGTCATAACCGAAGATGCGGCGGTTGACGGTCACCGGGACGTCCATCGCGAACAGCCCGCCGGACAACGCGCGGATCTCGTCCGCCGGGATCGTGCCGAGGAGCTGGAGCGCCTCCGGGTTGTCCCACTCGTGGTTGAAGAAGCGGACCTTGTGGTACCGCTCGCACCATTCGTCCTTGGTGATCTCCAACCGCTCGCAGATGGCGTCGTCCGACATCGGCGGATGCGTCCCGAGCGCGACCAGGATGTCGAAGGCCGCGGTCACGCCGCCGAGGTGGGCGAACAGCGACTTGAACATCATGCCGATCGGCGCCGTGCGCGTGCCGTCCGGGATGATGAGCAGGACCTTCTTGCCGCGGTAGTCCGCCGCAGGGCATGCCTTCGCTATCAGATCGCTGACTTGTGCCCCGGTCACGAGGCCTTCGGTCGCCGTCACTCCATCGATGAATCCATTCATGGCCCAGTTCGTTCACCACCGCAGACGACAGATTGTCCGACCCTAGAATAGGTCGTCCAGCCCGATGTCCGCTCCGACCGTCGGGACTTCCTCGGTTGCGGACGTCGCATCTCGTGCAACCCTGCGGACGAGCCCCAATTTGGCCGACCCTGCGCCTCGGCTCAACAACCACCTGTTCCGTGAAGATCCACCACCGCCATATCGCTTCCTTGCTGCTCGCTCTGTCGGCCTTCTCCGGTGCGGCGGCCTCGGATGCCGGTGCCACGTGGCCGCAGTGGCGCGGCCCGGGACGCGACGGGCAGTTCGCAGGTCCTGCGTGGCCGGACAAGCTCGACACCGACCATCTCCAGCGGATGTGGCGCGCGGAACTCGGCCCCAGCTACTCCGGCCCCGTCGTCTCCGGTGACCGCGTCTTCACCACGGAGACCAAGGACAAGAAGCTCGAAGTGGTCACCGCGTTCGATCGCCTCACCGGGCGGCAGATCTGGCGCGTCCAGTGGGAAGGCGCGATGTCCGTGCCGTTCTTCGCCCGATCGAACGGAGACTGGATCCGGTCCACGCCGGCGCTCGATGGGGACCGGCTCTACGTCGCAGGGATGCGGGATGTGCTGGTGTGCCTGGACGCGGGCAATGGAAACGAGGTCTGGCGGAAGGATTTCGCGAAAGAGCTCGGCACCCCGCTCCCCGATTTCGGCTTCGTCTGTTCACCGCTGGTGGATGGCGAGGCGGTCTATGTCCAGGCCGGTGGATCCATCACCCGCCTCGACAAGCGGGACGGCAAGGTCGTGTGGAGGTCCCTCCAGGACAAGGGCGGCATGATGGGCAGCGCCTTTGCTTCACCGATGTTGGCCGAACTTGCCGGCCACCGACAATTGGTCGTCCAGACCCGTGAAAAGCTGGCGGGTCTGGAACCGGCCGACGGCAAAGTGTTGTGGGAGCAGCCGGTCGAAGCGTTCCGCGGCATGAACATCCTGACGCCGGTGGTCCATGCGGACACGCTCTTCACCAGCACCTATGGCGGCAAGACGCTCGGGTTCAAGGTCGCGCGATCCGCCGGCAGGTTCGTGGTCGCCGAGGCCTGGAAGAACAAGTCCCAAGGCTACATGAGCACACCGGTGGTGATCGATGGGGTCGCCTACGAACATCTCAAGAGCCAGCGCATCATGGCGATCGAGGTCGAGACCGGTCGCGAGCTCTGGACGAGCGACCGATCGTTCGGAAAGTATTGGAGCCTGATCGCGCAGGGCCGCCGCGTCCTCGCCTTGGACCAACGCGGCATGCTCTATCGCTTCGACGCCGACCGGCAGAGATTCGACCTGCTCGACGAGCGCAAGGTCTCCGACAGCGAGACCTGGGCGCACCTCGCGGCCGCCGGCGACCAACTGTTCATCCGCGGACTCGATTCGCTCACCGCTTGGCGGTGGGCCGATGCCCGCCAACCGGCAGGAACCACCCCAGGGAATTGACCTTCTGTCCGCGGTGCCGATCCGGGGCCGCCAAGGAGGCCTCCCTTCGCGGCTCAGATCGTCTGCGCCAGGAACCCGCCGTCCACCTTCAGGTCCGTCCCGGTCACGAACGAACTGGCCTTCTCGCTCGCGAGGAACACGGCGGCGCCCACCAGCTCTTCGGACCGACCGAAGCGCCCCATCGGTGTGTGGCCCCAGATCGCCTTGGTGCGCGCCGTCGGCGAACCATCGTCGTTGAACAGCAACTTGCGGTTCTGCTCGGCCGGGAAGAAGCCCGGCGTGAGGGAGTTCACGCGCACACCGCGCGGCGCCCACTCGCGGGCCAAGAACTGCGTCAGGCTCAGCACCGCCGCCTTGGACGCCGAGTAGCTCACCACGCGCGACAACGGGATGTGCGCCGAGACGCTCGCGATGTTGATGATGCTCCCCCGTCCCGCAGCGCAGAGCGACGGACCGAACTCTTGGCAGGGCAGCAGCACGCCGCCGACGAGGTTCAGGTCGAAGTTCCCGCGCCACGCGTCGAGCGACAGGTCCTCGAATTTGTTCGTGTCGGTGACCGTGGCCTTCGGGTCGTTGCCACCGGCCGCGTTGAGCAGGATGGTCGGTTGGCCGAGCGCCGCGCGGATCGCTGCGTGCGCGGCCCTGAGGTCGTCGCGGCTCACGGCGTCCGCCGGCACGAACATCGCCTTGCCGCCTGCGGCCCGGATCGCGGCGACCCGCGCTTCGCCGCGCTCGGCGTTGCGGCCGATGATCGCGACCGCTGCTCCGGCCGCTGCCAAGCCTTCGGCCAACGAGCCGCCGAGCACGCCCGTGCCGCCGATGACGACGGCCATTTCACCCGTGAGATCGAACAAGTTCATCGAGAGGCGGGAGGCTAGTGGCGGCTCCGGCGTTGACGCAATCGCCGCTTGTGTCAGCGTCACTAGATTCCCCTCGTGAGCGTGTTTCTGGACATCAACCGGTCGGACGAGCACGGGCCGCCAGCCTTCACGCTGGTCGAGCTGCTCGTCGTGATCGCGATCATAGCGGTGCTGGCCGCGATGTTGTTGCCGGCGTTGTCGCGGGCCAAAGCCGCGACCCAAGCGACCCAATGCCGCGGCAACCTCCGCCAATTGGGCGTCTCCGTGCGTCTCTACGTGGACGATTTCGGAGCTTATCCCATGAGAGGGCAGGCTTCGGGGTGGGCCGATCAACTGGACGCCTATCTGCACCGCAACACGATGCACCGAACGGCACCGGGCGGCTTCATCGTGAAGACCGGTGTGTTCGAATGCCCATCGCAGCGTTTCCGCGCGGGTGACCTACAAGACTACGCGGGCAGCTACGGCTACAACGATCTGGGGTTCTGGCCGAGCGTCCTGAGCCCAGACAAACCGCAGGGCTTGGGCGGCTACGGGTTCTCGTCGCTTAGTGTCTTCCCTTTTCTCCCGACCGGTCGCCCGACCCGCGAATCTGATGTGGTCGAGCCCTCGGACATGTTGGGGCTTGGGGATGGCTTCTTAAAATATCGTAGCGGCCACATCGTCGTGTCGTCCGGACTCAGTCGCGATGCATTCACCCTTGGCGAGCGGGAAGACAATCGTCGGACCGCGGAGCAGCGTCACGGCGCCCGGCTCAACGTCGTCTTTTGTGACGGGCATGTGAACGCTCTCGGGTTGCGACCGTTGTTCTTCGACAAGACCGATGAGTCACTCCGCCGTTGGAATGCAGACCACCAACCGCACCGGGAGCGGTTGCCCTGAAAAAGCGCCCCGCGCTGTCCAAGGGGCCATGGCTCCGTGATTGACGCGACGTCCGCAACCGCCAGCGTCGGGCGCATCGGATGCGCGCCATCGTCGAAGAAGCCATCACGCACCACTCGCCCGATTCCCTCGCGGCGACGTTGCGCCATGAGCCAGGGCTGGTGCTGTTGCGGACCGGCTCGTTCGACGTGCCGAGCGCGCGTTACTCCTTCGTCACAGCGCGGCCGGTGCTCACCTTCTGCTCGTCGGGCTCGGATTGCTCCACGCGTTTCGCCGATGGCCGCGTCGTCGAGCAGTTCGGTGATCCGTGGCGGCACCTCGCACCGCTGCTGGCGAGCTTCGAGCTGCTCGACGAGGTGGACGTACCCTTCCCGCTCGGGGGCTGCTTCGGCTACTGGGGCTACGACCTGAAGAACTTCGTCGAGCCGCGCCTGACCCGCCGCGCCGTCAACGACCTCGAGCTCCCCGACTGCCATCTCGGGTTCTACCCGAGCCTGGTCGTGTTCGATCACCAGGTCGGGAAGACGTGGATCGTGGCCACGGGTCTCGATGCGGAAGGGAACCGCAGCGAGGCGCGTGCGCGATCCCAACTGGTCGGGTGGCGGGAGAAACTCGCCGACGGACCGACGGAACAAGATGGAGCAGGCGTCGCGTCTGCTTGTGAAGCATCGACGACCGGGACGCACGCGGGAGGCCCGCGTTCCGTCGCTTCCTCTCTCTCCCGCCAAGATTACCTCGCCGCCGTCGCGCGCGCGCTGCGCTACATCCACGCGGGCGACATCTATCAGGTGAACCTCGCGCAGCGACTGGCCGCGCCGTGTCCGTTCAGCGGCTGGGAATATTTCGAGCGCCTCACCGCCGCATCGCCCGCACCGTTCTCGGCCTACTTCGGCTGCGGCGACTTCGCGCTCGTCTCGTCCTCGCCCGAACTGTTCCTCCGGCTCAGCGGCGGCCACATCCTCACCCGTCCCATCAAGGGCACGCGTCCCCGCGACGACGACGCGGTGCGCGACGCGCAGCTCGCGTGGGAGCTCCAGCGCAGCGAGAAGGAGAACGCCGAGCTGGTGATGATCACCGACCTGCTGCGCAACGATCTCGGACGGGTGTGCGACTACGGCTCCGTGCGCGTGCCCGACCTGGCTCGGCTGGAACGCTTCACCCAGGTGCAGCACCTCGTGTCGACGGTCGAGGGACGCCTGCGCGACGGCGTCACGCATCTCGATGCGCTTGCGGCCTGCTTCCCCGGTGGCAGCATCACCGGCGCGCCCAAGATCCGGGCGATGGAGATCATCGACGAGCTGGAGCCGGTCGCGCGGGGCCCGTACTGCGGTTGCCACGGCTACCTCGGCTTCAACCGCGAGAGCGAGCTGAGCATCACCATCCGCACCGCCGTGGTGCGCGACGGCACGGCTTGGATCCACGTCGGTGCCGGCATCGTCGCCGATTCGAAGCCCGAGGCGGAATACGAGGAGACGTGGGCGAAGGCCGGCGGGCTGCTGGCGGCGCTGCGGCCGGATCCGGAGAAGGAACCGCTGGACCGCGCCCATCCGCGTTGATGCTCGAAGAAACCTTCGACGACCGTCCTCGTCCGGTCGTTCCATCGGTGTCGACCTGCGAAAATCAGCGGTCCATGAAATGATCGTCTATCTCAACGGCCAGTTCGTCCCGGAAGCCGAGGCCAAGGTCTCCGTCTTCGACCGTTCGTTCCTCTACGGCGACGGGCTGTTCGAGACGGTGCGGATCTACGCGGGACGACCGTTCCTCTGGCCGCAGCACCTCGCGCGGTTGCGCGAGGGCGCGAAGTTCTTGGGCATCCGCATCCCGCTCTCCGACGCCGGGCTCACCGATGCGGCGACGTCGCTCGTCGGGCGCAACGCGATGCCCGGATCACTCCTCCGCATCACGCTCTCGCGCGGCGTGGGACGGCGCGGATATTCGCCGAAGGGCGCCGATGCCCCGGTGCTGGTGATGACGGTGCATCCCGCGACGGACAACGATCCGGCGGACCCCGTCTGCTGGACGCTTGCGACGTCGTCGTTCCGCGTCCCGGCCGGCGACCAGCTGGCCACGTTCAAGACCGCGAACAAGCTCGCCCAGGTGCTCGCGCGTGCGGAGGCGGAGGAGCGCGGCGCGGACGAGGCGCTGTTGCTCAACACCGACGGCCGTTTCGCCGAGGCCGCGAGCAGCAACCTGTTCTGGATCGAGCACGGCGTGGTCTGCACGACGCCGCTCGCCGAAGGCTTGCTGGCCGGCGTGACGCGGGCCTTCGTGGTCGAGCTGGCGCGAGGGCTCGGTCTCCCGACGTCGGAACGGAGCTGCGGGCCCGGGCAGTTGCAGGAGGCGCAGGGCGTCTTCCTCACCACCAGTTCGCTGGAGATCGTGCCGGCGACCC
Organism: Verrucomicrobiota bacterium; assembly: GCA_031384285.1. GTDB lineage: Bacteria > Verrucomicrobiota > Verrucomicrobiia > Limisphaerales > UBA9464 > CAIVQB01. The sequence continues at coordinate 95 of JANNAJ010000363.1, read as the reverse complement.
GGCTCGATGGGGATCCGCTCCGCAACTCGCCGATCACGAAGCAGCTCCACGAAGCCTATCGCAAGGCGGTCGTCGACCTGGCCGACCGTGCCTGA
>JANNAJ010000205.1:0-10559 GCA_031384285.1 Verrucomicrobiota bacterium | reverse complement strand
GGAGATCGGCGCGTCGAGGTTCCCGCCGTAGAGGATGACCAGCATGTAGTCTATCAGGTTGTCGACATCGAGCAGGTTCTCGAGCGCCGGGTCGGTAGTGCCGTCGGGTCCGCGGCCCTCGAGCTTGAAGTAGGCGGCGTTGTTGGTGAGGCCGGCCCGGGCGGCGTTGTGGAGGCGGGTCCATGCCGCCATGTCGCCGTCGGTGGCGTTGATCGTGTACGGCCCGGCCTCCACCTTGATGACGTCGTAGTCCTCCTTGTTGCCTCCGTAATAGGTCGCGGCATAGGCGGCCTCGGGACGTTCGCAGGTGTTGTAGAGGCCCCAGTACTGGCCGTTGATGTAGAGGTGGTAGTACTTGCCGCGCTCGCCCTGGCGCCCCATCGCGAGCTGCGTGTCGCGGCTGAACTGGTCGCGGATGAACACGCCTTGGCCGTCGCCCTGGAAGCTCCACGAATAGTTCTGGAACGTTCGGAGATCGAAGGCGTCGAACTCGTCCGTCCCCTCGTCGCCGAAGAGCGGGTACTTCAGCTTCGTCGGGCCGTAGACATCGCGGAAGAAGAAGCGCAGCGCGTGCTTCGGGTTGTCGGTGCTGCGCGAGAAGCCGCCACGGATGCGGATGCCGGCATCGATCTGGAACCCTTTCGTCCCGTCGGGATGGACCAGTTCCAAGGAGCAAGGACGCTCCCAATCACGTCCGTCCTGCCCGGGGTTCGCGTAGATGCCGGTGGCCGGGTCGAAGAGGTTCTTGAGCTCGGTGACCACGCAGAACGACGGGATCGACTTGAGCGCGGGGATGATCTGGTCCCGGTAGATCGGCGAATCCACGATATCGGGATCCATGCCGTAGTTGCGCACGTTCGCTCCCCACGAGGTCGGCCAGCCCGGAGGCGCGACGCCGTTGGTCGATTGGCGGACCACATCGGCGAGGAAGAGATAGGTCTGCGTGTCCACGCCGCTGGGCTGGAGGCCGTCCTTGAACGCGCCCGCCCGCACCACCGTGGTGCCCGGGATGCTGACCGGTCCGGTGTAGACCAAGCCGGTGGTGGCCGTGGGCGGCACGCCGTTGGTCGTGTAGCGGATGGTCGCGCCGGCGGTGGCGGTGGAGATCGTCAGGTCGAACGGCGTGTCGAAGAAACCGCGGCCGTGGCTGAACTTGGTGTCCGCCACGAAATCAGCGAACCCTCCGGTGTTCGCCGCGCCGGGCGAAGCGGGGCTGAAAAAGAGCCGTTGGCCGTTGCGGATGCCGAACGAGATGTCGGTCTTCTGCGGCGGATAGACCGGGGCGAACTCGGTCGCGGCGGCGGCGTTGTCCGGCGGGAAGAGCCCGAGGTAATCGCCGTTGGCCGACAGGCGGAAGTTCAGGTGCAACGGCGCGCCGGCGTTCGTGCGGTCCTTGCCCGAGGCGAAGACGACGAGGAAGGCGCCGGCGTTGAGGTTGGTGGCGGGGAAACGCCACTTCGCCGGGAGGTCCGACTGGTCGGTCAGGGACCATCCGAGCAGGTCGACCGGCCGGCTGCTGGTGTTCTGGACCTCGATCCAGTCCGAGAAATCCCCGTCGGCATCCGCGAGCGTCTTGGCGTTGCTGGCCATGAACTCAGAGATGACGATCTGGGCGCGGACGGCGCCGAAGGACATCGACAGGACCATCGCCAAGGACAAGAGCCGGTGGGACATGCCGTGAAGCTAGCAAACTCGCGGCCAAACCCAATCCGAAGTTACGGAAACGTGACGGCCCGGCGGTCCCACTCCTCGCTGGACTTCGCGTGCCGGGACGCGAGTTTGGCGTCCCGATTGGCTGCCAAGTTCACCTTCTTGTTCACGAGCGACGACCGGCGCCGTCCGCTGCCCCACAAGCTGCTGCTGGCGCTCCAGCCGGACGAATCCGTGCGCCACATCGCGCTCAAGCTGCTCGGTTGGCTCCTGTTCTACCGCGAACGCCTCCAGGTGGAGACCGCCGTGCCGGACGATTCGGTGCCGTTCGTGCCCGACGTCTGCGAGCTCGGCTATGACATGCGTCCGCGTCTGTGGGTCGAGTGCGGCGATTGCAGCACCCCGAAACTCCACAAGATCGCCGTGAAGTGCCAAGAAGCCGAGATCTGGTGCTTCCGGCGTTCGCCGGCGGATGCCGAGGCACTGCTGGCCGAGATGACGAAGGACGGGTTGCGCCGCGGCCGCTACGGCGTGGTCGCCTTCGACCCGGACTTCTTCGAGGAGATCTGCGGGCTGGTCAGCGACCGCAATACCCTGCATTGGTTCAAGGGCGGTCTCGGAGGAGAGCCCGGCATCGGTTCGCCGATGCTCCAGTTCGAGCTGAACGGCCTGTGGTTCGACACCTCTTTCCATGTCTGGCGCCACTGAAACCATCGTGTCCGAAAAATACCCTTCCCCTCCGCCGCCGCCGTCGCCTCAATCGGCGGCTCACGTGCAACACTATCCGAAGCACTACTGCGGCGTGTTCGGCATCTACGGCCATCCGAACGCCGCCGAGCTCACCTACTACGGGCTCTACCAGCTCCAGCACCGCGGCCAGGAATCGGCCGGCATCGTCACGACCGACGGCAAACAGTTCTTCGTCCACAAAGGGATGGGGCTGGTGCCCAACATCTTCACCGGCGACGTGCTGCACAAGCTCGTCGGCCAGGCGTCGATCGGGCACACGCGGTACTCGACGACCGGTTCGTCGAACCTCACCAACGCCCAGCCGCTGACGGTCGATTGCGCCCGCGGCAAGATCGCCATCGGCCACAACGGCAACCTCACCAACGCCGCCGCCCTGCGCGACGAGCTCGAGGCCAAGGGGTCGATCTTCCAGACCACGGTGGATTCCGAGATCATCGTCCACCTGCTGGCCCAGCCGACGCGGCCGGGCGGCCATGAGAGCGCCCTGGTCGAAGCCGTTCGCCGCATCGAGGGCGCGTATTCGTTGGTCATCCTCACGGAGCATGAGCTCATCGGCGTGCGCGACCCGCACGGGTTCCGCCCGCTGAGCATCGGCCGGCTGGCGAACGGAGGGTTCGTGCTGTCGAGCGAGACCTGCGCGCTCGACCTGATCCAGGCCCAGTTCATCCGCGACGTGGAACCGGGCGAGATCGTGATCATCGACGCGAACGGGCTGCGGTCGGTGCAGGCGTTCCCCGAGCACACGCGCCGCGCGTTCTGCGTCTTCGAGTACGTCTACTTCGCCCGGCCCGACTCGAACATCGCGGACCGCAACGTCTACAAGGTCCGCGTGGAGATGGGCCGCCAGCTCGCCCGGGAGCATCCCATCGAGGCCGATATCGTGGTGCCCGTGCCGGACAGCGGGAACTCCGCGGCGCTCGGCTACTCGCTGCAGAGCGGCATCCCGTACGAGATGGCCTTCGTGCGGAACCACTATGTCGGGCGGAGCTTCCTCCAGCCGTCGCAGCTCATCCGCGACTTCAACGTGCGGGTGAAGCTGAACCTCATCGGCGACCTCGTGCGCGGCAAACGCGTCGTCATCGTGGACGACTCCATCGTCCGCGGCACGACCAGCAAGGCCCGCGTCACCAGCCTGAAAGAGGCCGGCGCCAAGGAGGTCCACGTGCTCGTGAGCTGTCCGCCGCACATGAACCCGTGTGTGTACGGCATCGATTTCCCCGAGCGCAGCAAGCTGATGGCGGCGACGAACACGCACGACGAGATCCGGCGGTTCCTCAACGCCGATTCCCTCGGCTACCTCTCGGTCGACGGCATGGTCGCGGCGACGGGCAAGCCGAAGAACTCCTTCTGCCTCGCCTGCTACGACGGCAACTATCCGGTGCCGTACGATCCGCTGACGGACAAGCACATCATCGAGCGCCGCCGTGCCCGCGGCACCGGCCTCGGACCGGAGCTCGACGCCGAGGCCAGGCACCAGAGGCTGCTGTAGGCCCGCTCAACCACGCGCTGCGCGGCGTCCGACCGCGCCGCGCAGCGCTTCCATCTCCTTCTCCGCCACCTCGCGGTGGTCGTAGCGCGCGATGAACGCGCGGCCCAGGACCGCGCGCATCCGCGATGCGGCGGGGTCCTCGAGCCAATGCAGGACCCGCGAGGCAGCCGACGCAGGGTCGCGCTGCGGCACGAGATCGAGCTGGCCGGGGAACACGTCGCGGAAGACGGGCACCTCCATCGCGACCACCGGCATGCCCACGGCGAGGAACTCCGTCACCGACAGGCCCCAGCCTTCTTCCCGCGACAGGCTCAGCCCGACGCGGCACGACGGCAGCAGGGCGTCCTTCTCCGCGTCCGGGATCCCGCCGGTGAAGGTCACCGCGCCGGTCTCGTCTCCCATGCCGGCCGCGGCGAAACGCCGGCGCAGCTCCTCGCGATGCGGCCCCTCGCCGATGACGAGCAGCTTCGCGTCCGGACGTCGCGCCCGCACGGCCTGCCAGAGCGGCGGCGCATCGAACACGCCCTTGTGCTCGTGGACCCGCCCGAGCAGGACCGCATCGAAACGCTTCGGCGCATCGGCCGAGAACGGCAGACGGGCCAGGTCGACACCGTAGCCGGTGCTGAAGGTCGGGCTGGGCCGGAGGCCGAGCGAGGTCTCGACGGCGTTGAACTCCCGCGCGATCAACGGCGTGCCGCAGAGGATGAGGTCCGCGTGGCGGTTCAGCAGCCGGGCCGTGTGCCGTTCGCTCCAGAAGTGCAGCCGGTCGAAGAATCCTCGCGGCGCCCGCTGCGCCGAGAGGACGTGATGGATCTTTATCGCCATCGCCGCGCCCATCCGCCGCGCGAGCGTCAACGCCGGGCGCACCTCGTAGATGAACTGGGCGCACGCCAGCACCACGTCGTAGCGCTCCGGCAACCGCGTGAACCGCGGCGTGAGCATCCGCCAGGCGAAGGCCGGCAGGTAGCGCCACGTCTGGTGCAGGCTCTCCGTGAAATCGAAGATGTCGTCGCTGCTGATCAACCGCGAACGCGGGAACTGTTCGCGGAAGACCGGCCAAGCGGCGCGGGCCACGAGGAAGTCGACCGTGTGGCCGTCGGCGGTCCAGTGGTCGACCACGCCGGTGAGATAGCGCTGCACGCCCGACACGGATCGGGCGTCGAGGGCGGAGTTGTAGACGATGAGGACCTTCACGCGGAAAGCAGGTGCGGTTGGCTAGCGGCGGGACGCGCCGGTGACAAGGCCGGATCGCTCGTCGTCGTGCCGGAAGTCCGCGCTGGCGTTCGTCCGTCCGGCTCCCATCCTCTCCGCCCGATGAATGCCACCGCGCCCGCCGTCGCGCCCCGCCGCCTCAACGTGGGCTGCGGCTTGGACATCCGCCCCGGCTGGGTGAACCTCGACATGGTCGATCACGGCGGGAACACGCTCGCGGACCTGAACCGCTATCCGTGGCCGTTCCCGGGATCGCACTTCGACGAGGTGCTCGCCAGCCACATCCTCGAGCACATGGGCAACTTCAACGCCGTGGTCAACGAGATCTGGCGCGTCTGCCGGCCCGGCGCGATCGTCGTCGTCCGGGTGCCGTTCTTCCTCAGCACGAAGTACTATTCCGAGCCCGACCACCGGATCCCGTTCGGCATCCGGTCTTTCGACAACTACGAGGACATCACCGGCAAGAAACTGAAGTTCTACGAGAAGTGGAAGCTGGGGCACCGGACGAACTACGGCAGCGCCGCGCGTTTCGTCGTCGAGGAGAAGCGGTTCCATTTCTCCAACTTCGCCGCGCTGAGCTGGCTCGACTTCGTCATCAACCTGGAGCCGGTGATCTTCGAGCGGTTCTTCGCCACGCTGGTCACGCCGGAAGAGGTGTGGTTCCGCCTGCGCGTGGTGAAATCGTGATCCTGCCATGATCCTGCCCCAGCTGCTCTGGCGGTTCCTGCGCCATCGGGACGACCCGGTCTTCTACGAGATGCAGGCGACGGACGCGATCCGCTGGCTCCGGGCCAACGGCGTGGCGACCGGCCCCGGCACGACCGCGCTCGACCTCGGCTGCGGTCACGGCGTGTTCGGCGGCGCCTTGGCCGGGCTCGGCTGCAAGGTGACCTTCGCGGATGCGAACGACCAACTGCTGCCGGCGCACCGGGGCGCGCCGTTCGTCGCGGTCGACCTCGATCGCGACGGGTTGGCGAAGGTCGGCCGTCACGACCTCGTGGTCTGCTCGAACGTGCTGGAGCATCTTGCCCGGCCGGAACGGTTGCTGCATTCCGCCCACGAGATGCTCACCGACCGCGGCGTGATGTACCTGAGCTGGACGAACTGGCTCTCGCCTTGGGGCGGGCACGAGTTCTCGCCCCTGCATTACCTCGGGCCCTCGCTCGGGCCGCGGATCTACGATTCGCTGAGCCGGCGACCGCGCTTCCACAAGCCGCACGAGAACCTGTTCCCGACCTACATCGGCAAGGTGCTCGAGACGGTCCGGGCCACGGGGAAGCTCGAGATCGTGAAGGCCGCGCCGCGCTACTACACCGAGCTGCCGTTCCTGATGGCGGTGCCGGGCGTGCGCGAGTTCGCGGCATGGAACTGCGCGCTGCTGCTCCGTCGCCGTTGAACCACCTCAGCGCAGCGCCAGCACCCAGGTCGTCGCCACGACAGCCGCGAAGAGGACCGCCGAGATCCGGCTCGCGATCGCGCGGCGTCCGTCCGGGATGAGCGCCGCGCACGCGCCGGCGACCACGCCGCCAAGGAACCCGCCGGCGTGGACCAGCACATCCGACGAAGGGTCGACCCCGAGCAGCACGAACAAGAGCGAACCCGTGCCCAGGCCCATGAGCACGATCTTGGTGCCCGGCCTCCCGGCCCGCCAGAGCGGCACGGCCTGCGCGGCGAGCATGCCCAACGCGCCCATGATCAGGCCCGAGGCCCCGAGGCCGATATAACCGCCCGGCCGGAACGCGAGACCGAACCCGTTGCCCGCGGCGCCGGCGGCCAAGGCGCCGAGCAGGGCCACCCCGGCCGAGTATCGAGCCATGGCGAGGCCGATGAACAACGTGCCCACCGCCACGTTCGAGGCGAGATGCCCGAGGTCCGCATGCAGCCAGACCGCTGTGAAGGCCCGCCACCATGCGCCGGCCCGGACCGCTTCCGACACGAAAAAGCCGGCCTCCAGATGGCCTTGTATCTGGAAACACATCGCCACGGCGAAGACCCACAGCAGCACACCCCAGTGGAACATCAGGCCGGATCCGGCCAACTCGTGGCGCCACTGGAATCCGCGGTTCTCCAGCCGGAACTGCCGGATGGCCGCGAGCGAACGGAGATGGTCGGCCGGGGCGACCAGCAGGTTCCAAGCGTTGCCCGTCGGCTCGCGGTCCAGCGCCACCTCGATGCCTTGGCTGACGAGCACGAGCGACCAATCCATCGCCTGGCGTTCCGAACGGGCACGGATGACCATCGGGACCTCGATCGAACGGGCGGACGGGACGGCCTCTGCGCTTTCCATGGCCGGCAAATTCGCGGAGCCGCGGACGAAAGCAAACCTGCCGTCCAGCCCGCGGGATCGACGCTTGGATCTTGTCCGGTGATCCGCCATCTAGTTCTCCGAAATGGACCCAGCTTCGTCCCGCACGCCGCCCGTCCTCCGCCACCTCGACACCGCGAGCGGAGCCCTGCTGCTGTTCCTCACGGTCTGGGCGCCTTGGGCGTTCGGCAACGTCCGGTGGGAAGAGATCCAGGTGATGAACTGGACCGGCGCCGCGATGGGCGCGCTCCTGTTCGCGAAGCAGGCCATCCGATGGCGGACCCGCCATGTGCCGGCGCGCTGGGCCGAGCCGACTCCTCCGGGCCGGTGGGCGGTGCGGACCTTGGCCGTCCTTTCGGTGCTGGTCCCGGCTTGGGTCCTGGCGAGCGTGCTCAACGCGCGCGCGACGGCGGATTATTGGAAGTTCGGCACCGAACTCGTGTACCTGCCGGGTGAGCCGGTGAGTTGGCTTCCGTCGAGCTACAACCGGTCCGCATCGTTGCCGGCGTTCTGGGGCTGGTCGGCGTTGGCGTTGGTCTTTTGGGCGGCCCGGGACTGGTTCATTGGCAAATCTCGCGACGAACGGCGTTCGGTCGATGAGGCCCCGGTCGAAGTCCTCCCGGACCGGATACGGTTGTGGCTTTGGACGCTGGTGCTGAGCGCCACGGTGCTGGCCATGACCTCCATGGTCCAGCGCTTCGACGGCACGGGCAAACTGCTTTGGATCAGGGAGCCGTATAGCGACGGGGATCCGTCGTTCCACTTCGGCCCTTACAACTATCGGACCAACGCCGCGCAATATTTCAACCTCGTGTGGCCGCTCGCCTTGGGCTTCTGGTGGTCGCTCAGGAATGCGGCCAAGGCCAGAGGCATAAGGACCGGGGCGGGCGCCTACGTCTTGCTTGTCCCGGCCACTTTGATCTTGGCCGCGAGCCCGCTCATCTCAAGCAGCCGAGGAGGGGCGTTGATCATGGCGGGCCTGTCGGTCGCCGCGCTCCTGGTGTTCTTGACCGGCAAGGGGATCTGGCAGCGGGGACGATGGATGTTGGCGACGTCTTTCCTCGCGGTCCCCGTGGTCCTGGGCCTGGTCTTGGGCGGCGAAAAGCTTTCCATGCGGTTCGTCGAGACCGCCAAAGATCCTTTGAACGGGCGGGGGGAGATCTACGAGACCGCCCGCAGGATGTCGGCCGACGCCGGGTGGTTCGGCACCGGTGCGGGTAGCTTCACCGCGTTGAACGGCCTCTATCGCACCGATCCGAACCGACCGATCCAAGGCTATGTCCACAACGACTGGTGGGAGACCCAGATCACGCTCGGATGGATCGGTCTGGGGGCGCTCGTGACGATGATGCTCTTGGTGCCCGTGATCGCCTTCGGCTCCCGGGGCCGCCCCCCTTCGAGGGAATTCGCGGGTTTGGTTGCTTCGGCTCTGCTGGGCATCCTGGGACATGCGGTCGGCGACGTGCCGTTCCAAGTCCGTTCCCTGCTCTTCCAGTTCCTGGTGACCTTGGCGATGGCCAGCGCCATGGGGCGGCGACGGGGACGTCCCGCCTAGCAGCCTCGGCCTAGGGTTTGATCAGACGTGGCGGACACCAGTTCCGGGCGCCAACCGGCCATTTCCCCGAGTCGGGGTCAGCGGGCCCCACGGGAGAGGCCTTTGCTCCTCGGCAAAGAAGTCGCCGTGCGGACGGGACGGTCCGCTCCCGACGGAATCCGACTCGGCGCGAGCGCCGGGTGCCCATGCGCGGTCTTCGGGCACCCTCGGCGGCATCGGAGGAAGTGTTGGGGAGGGAACAAAAGGAGACTGGCGGGAGTTCAAAAGGAGACTTCACCGCCGGGGCCAAGCATTGCGGAGGCCGGAGCGTAGCGAAGGCCGACGAAATGCTTGGCCCCGGCGGTGGGGAGCGGGTCCGCTGACCTGCTGAAAAGAAACAACAGCTCGCCAAACGGCTCACCCCGGAGTTCCTCCTCCAGATCCTCGAAGGCTTTCACCGGGGAGCGCTCGACGCGTTCACCGCGGCCGAACTGCTGGTGGTCAGCCGCGCGCATCTGTTCCGCCTCCGGCTCGCTTGGCTCCGCCAGCCTGCGGCTTTCGCCCCGCGCGCCTCCGGGGGCGACCACCACGCGGGCTGGCCCTTGGAGGTACAGCGCTTCCTGCGGGCCATCCTGCCCCTGCAGCGGCCCCCCAACTACCAGTTGGTCGCGGACGAGCTGGCCGCCCGCTTCGCCTTCCACCGCGACCGCAAATCGGTCGCAGCATACGCCCGCAGGCACTTTCCAAAACTGGTCACGGCACTGGCCCCGGTGCCCAAGCCCAGACGCCGCTGGGAACGCTCCCGCGTGGGCGAACTCTGGCAGCACGACTCCTCGATCCATCAATGGTGGCCGGGCGACGCCAAGCAGACCCTCCTGCTCACCGTGGACGACCACTCCCGCAGATACCTCGCCGGTACCTTTGTCCCCACCGACACCACCTGGAACCATTTCGAGCACTTCCGCGGCACGTTCCTCCGCCATGGCTGCCCCTTGGCCCTCTACACCGACGGCCTGGCCCTCTTTGGCCACCAATCGTCCACCGATGGCGGGGATCCCCGTTCGGAGTTCCAACGCGCCCTCACCGCCTTGGGCGTCTCCCATCTGGTCGCCCCGAGCCCGCAGGCCAAGGGCAAGATCGAACGTCGCTTCGGCACCCTCCAGAAACGTCTGGTCGCCCTGCTGGCCTACGAGCGCATCACCGCCTACGCGCCCGCCCAGGCACTCCTGAACCAAGAACTGGAGCGACAGAACCGGACCCTCTGCCGCACCACCGGCCGCTCGCCCGATGACGCCTGGGCCCAGGCCCAGGCCGAGCGGCGCAACGCCCTGCGGCCCTGTCCTGATCCGAGCCTGCTCGACCTTCATCTGGCCCTGCACTTCGCCCGCCGCTGCAACGCCGACCACCAGATCGACTTCCTCGGCCGCAGCTGGCCCATCGGCCCCACCCAGCGCCGGACCGTCACCCTCATCCATCATCCCCACCGCCAGTTCTGGGTCGTCTCCCAACCCCCGAAACCACCCGAAAACCGCTGGTCCGACGTCCTCGCCAAGTTCTCCCTCTGACCCAGTCTCATTTTGTTCCCACACCAAGTCTCCTTTTGAACTCCCGCCGACAGG
>JANNAJ010000173.1:0-2543 GCA_031384285.1 Verrucomicrobiota bacterium | reverse complement strand
ACGCGTTCACGCCCCACACCACGTCGAGGAAGCGCTCGCGCGAGACCGGTTCGCCGGGCGCTTCGAGCAGCAGCCGCAGCATCGCCCATTCCTTGGGCGTGAGATGCAACGCTCGGCTGTCGCGCTGCGCGGTGAGACGCGCGAAATCGAGCTCCACCGCGCCGAGCCGCATGCGGTCGGGCACGCGGACCGCGTCGCGCTGATGCCGCCGGAGCAGCGCCCGCACCCGCGCGAGCAGCTCCTCGCCGCTGAACGGCTTCACCAGATAATCGTCCGCGCCCGCGTCGAGGCCGCGCACGCGGTCGTCCACCTGGCCCTTCGCCGTGAGCATGAGGATGGGTGTGGAGCGGCCGAGCCGTCGCAGTTCACCGGCGAGCGCGAAGCCGTCGAGCCGGGGCATCATCACGTCGAGCAGGATGAGGTCGGGCTGCTCTGCGAGGGCGCGGGCGAGGCCGTCCGCGCCGTCGGCGGCGACGAGCACGCGGTGGCCTTCGCTGGTGAGCAGATCGGCCAAGGCGGTGCGCATCGGCAGCTCGTCTTCGATGATGAGGATGCGGGGCATTTTTGAGGAAGTGGTCAGTAATCAGTAATCAGTGGGTCAGTGAGCCGGTGAGTGAGTAAGCCAGTGAGTGAGTGGGCGAGTGGGACGAGGTCTTGGATGCTGTTCACTGAATACTGAACACTGATTACTGACCACTTCCCCTCCGCGGAGCGGCCGGCAGTTCCAGAGTGAAGGTCGCGCCGTGGCCGACCGTGCTCGTCACCCGCACTCGGCCGCCGTGGGCCTCCACGATGTGCTTCACGATGGCCAGGCCGAGGCCGACGCCTTGCGTCTCGCGGCGCAGCTCGGAGCCGCGCCGGTAGAAGCGCTCGAAGATGCGCGCTTGGTCCTCCACCGGGATACCGGGGCCGGAGTCGGCCACAGAAATGAAGATCGCGGGTCGCGGACCGCGGATCGACCCGAGCGTGACCTTCACCGCGCTGCCGACGGGCGCGTGCTTGAAGGCGTTGTCGAGCAGGTTGAGCAGGGCCCGCTGGATGGCAGGGCCGTCGCAGGCGATCTCAGCTCGAGGATCGGAAGATCCCGATCGGGGAGTCCGGTCGAGCGTTGCCAAGACGGATTGCGGGTGATCTTCCCCGGAAGCCGTCTCGTCCGTCGAACAGGTCAGCCCGATGGCCAACTCGGCGGCGCGGGGTTGGAGCAGCTTCACCGTCTCGCGGACGAGCCGGCCCACGTCGGTCGGCTCGAAGTCGTAGCGTTGGCGGCCCTGCTCGATGCGGGCGAAGTCGAGGACGTTCTCGACCAGCGAGCCGAGGCGGCGCGTCTCCTGCACGAGGAAGCCGGCGTATTCGCGGCGTTTGGCCTCCTCGGTCACGCGGCCCTCGGCCAGTCCCTCGGCGAGCAGCCTCATGCTGGCGAGCGGCGCGCGCAGCTCGTGCGAGACGCTGGAGACGAAGTTCGATTTCTCCTCGCTGAGCGCGAGCTGTCGGCGGAAGGCGCGGTTGGCTTGCCAGCCGCCGAGGCCCGCGATGCCGGCGACGGACAGGATCATGCCGCCGAAGAGCCACTGCTGCCGGCGCTGCGCCGCGAACAGCGCCGCCGGGTCCGCGAGATGCACGCGAGCCGTGAAACGGGGATGAGACGGCCACGTTTCGAATCTCTCGCCGGTGAGGTGCATCATTCCCTCCAACCGGAACACCTCGGTCGCTTCGGCGAGCAGTGGTGCTGGCTTCGCATCGTCGTCCAGAACCCAGGTGGCGGCCGGCAAACCTAGGCGACGGCCTTCCAGTTCGATTGACAGCTTGAGCCCGGCGGGAAGCCGCGGCGGAGTGCCGCGCTCGCGGCCATCCACCGTCGCCATCGTGTGGAGAGCATTGAAGGCCGACAACCCGAGCGTGTCGGCGGAGTAGAGCCGCACCCGGGACTCTTGGTTGGTGATCGTGATGCCTTGGCCATTGGTGGAAGTATACGTCATCGAGACCCCGGGTTGGATGGCCGCGAACCAAGCCGCAGCCTGGTTCGTCAGCCACAGGTTCCGGAGTGTTGCCGGCGTTGGCCGGACTTGCTCGGCCAAGTGGCGACCAAGCCCGCGAAGTCGTTCGGCACTGATCCATCGGGCGCGCAGTTCGCGCATAAGCCTGAGGTGCTCGATATCGCCGGATCGGCGCGCCATCTCGTCCCCTTGGTCGATCGCCCACGGCGTCAGGCACGACGGTTGGGTGAACGTGAGGTCGCGCAGAAGTGTGAACCACGCGCGATCCAACTTGGCCTCCGGCGCGTGTCGGAGTGCTTCCCCGAACGCGACCGCACCCAGCGGCAGACCGTTCTCGGTCTCCAGTCGGTCCACGACCGCACGCGTGCCGAACTCGAGCAGCTGGCCGACGGTTTTCGCCGCCTCGGCGTCGGTGCGCCGGAGCGACAGGAACGCCGCCTGCCGGTTCGGGCCCAGTTCCCGGGTCACCTCGGCAACGGCCTGCACCGCGGCCGGCAGCCGGTCGGGATGGTCGATGTCGTTCTCCGCGGCTCGCAGGTTCTCCCACGC
>JANNAJ010000164.1:0-10513 GCA_031384285.1 Verrucomicrobiota bacterium | reverse complement strand
GGCCAAGGGGACGCTCTCGCCCCAGTCGCAGGCCGAGTTCATCCACAGCCGGTCGCTGCCGTGCATGTCGAGGATGTCCACCGCGCGGGCCGGCGTGCACTTCGAGATGGGATAGAGCGTCATGCCGGCCCAGTGGCCGTGTTCGAGCACGGTCTTCACCGTGTGCTCCTCCACGTGGTCGATCAGCACGCGCTCGGGCCGGATGCGGGCGTCGTTCTTGATGACGTCGAGGATGAGGCGGGTGCCCTTGAGCTTGTCCTCGAGGTGCGGCGTGTGGACGAGGATGAGTTGGCCGGTGCGCGCGGCGAGGTCCACGTGCATCTCGAGCACGGCGATCTCGTTCCGCGAGTTCTTGTTCAGGCCGATCTCGCCGATCCCGAGCACGTTCGGGCGATCGAGGAACCCGGGGATGATGCCGATGACGTCCGTGGCGAGCGCGACGTCCTCCGATTCCTTCGGGTTGATGCAGAGCCAGCAGAAGTGCGGCAATCCGTGGCGTGCGGCGCGGGCGGGCTCGAATTCGGTGAGCTGGCGGAAATAGTCGCGGAAGCCGTCGACCGAGGAGCGGTCGAATCCGGCCCAGAACGCGGGCTCGCAGACGGCGGCGCAACCGGCGGTGACCATGTCGATGTAGTCGTCCGTCGTGCGGCTGACCATGTGGCCGTGGGGTTCGATGTAGCGCATGACGGGGACAGTAAGCAGCAAACGGTCGTCAGTGAACCAGTGTTCCGCGGTCGGCGGCGGCCGCCCGCTCGAAGCCGATTCCAGATCGCGGGCGCCGTGGATCACGCAGGAGCGGTCATGGCGGGACGATAGCTGCGTCCAAGACGGGCCGGCAAGTCGACCCGACGGCCTTGTGCCTGACCCTGTGGCCGTGGGGTCTGGCAGAGCGCATGGCGTCAGAGCTTCACGAGCTTCAGCCCGCAGGCGGACGCGAGCTTCTGCTGCCGCTCGTCGAAGGTCAGGAAATGCTTCAGCTTCAGTTCCAGGGCGCAGGCGACGTGCAGGACGTTCGCGGCGCGCGTGCCCAGCTTGGGCGTATGGCGGCGGCTCAGTTCCACCGACCGGGCGAGCGCTGCCCGCCAGAGCAGGTCGGTCTGGTACAGACGACCTTCCGCGAAGTCCTCTTCAAGGTCCGATAGCGCCTCTTCCCAGCCGGCCTTGGAGAGTTCGCCGCGAAAGGCCGCCAGACAGATGGCGTTGGTGATCTCGCTGCGGCCGTGATGGGTGACCGGCAGCGAACCCCCGACGTGGCGTCGCCACGCAACCAACTCGCGGATGCCCGGCTGGTTCAGATACAACCGGCACAGCGTGCTCGGTTCGACATAGACCTCCTCAGCAGTCACCGCGGTTCTCCTCGTGGAAACGGTCGGCCTCCTCCCGGGTCATGGCCCTTGGCTGCCGGCGCAAGACGCGCGCATGGTAGTCCGGCAGCGGGGTCTGCTTCTTGGCCGCCGGAGCGACTGGCTCCATCACATAGGCCGGTTCACCGTTGTCGGTGATGGTGACCCGGCCGAATTCCTCGATCTTGCGCTTCACCGCGCGGAAATCCGTGCGGAGCTCGCGGATGCTGGCCGTGGCGGTGCTCGTGCTCATGCGCGTGAAACACTATTGTTTCACGCCGGCGGGTCAACCGGCGTTTCCCGGTCATGCGCCCAGGTCGGAACTTGCCGCGGTGGCGGCCCGGTCCACGAGACCCGGTCGGGGAGGAGAGCCGGTCGCCGGGTTTGCCATGGGCCACCGGGCCGGTGAAGTCCGATGCACCTTCGGCATCGGTTTTCGCGGTGATCTCGGTCGTCCGCTCCAGCGGATCCTTGCCTGTCGATGCGACGGCCTCGTGGCCGTCCTTGGTCGCGATCTCACCCGGATATCGTGGCGTCCGTCAAAGCCCTGGAAGCGGTCCAACGGCAGCCATTTGCAAACAAGACATCCACCGACCGATGGGGTGGTTCTGGAACCTCCTACACAGAGGTCGATCCGGACCGGGCCGGCGCTGAGGGGACCCCGAGAATCTGATTGAACGGGAAGGCGGTGGTGGCTATCCACACGCTACGGTGACCGTCTGGCGTCTGGTTTTGTCCGTTGTCCTCGCGCTCCTCTGGGCGCCGCTGGCCGCGCATTGCGAGATCGAGAGGCTGTTCGAGGTGGAGCTTTGCCATCACGCCGACGCGGATCACGGATCGGATGTGGGCGACACCAGCTGCGACAATTGCTCCCTGTGCCAGTCGGCCAAGGTCAGCCTGCATTCCAGCGTCAAGATCGGTGACCTCAAGCCGGCACTCCTTGCCGTTTTGTCACCATGGCCGCCGCTACGCGTTCATCGCTCTGCCCTCATCGAACCGCCGCCACGCACCTGCTTGCCTTCCGCGTCTGACTTCGTCCTTCCCCACGCCTGTCTGCTGACCTCGCGCACGTCGCTCCCCGTGCGCGCTCCTTCCCTCGCTTCGTAAACGGCCCCTCGCCTGAGGGGATACCGTGCCCACGGACGTATCGCGTCCGCTGAGTCCGTCCATCGTTAGGCATTTTCGCCCGCTCCCGTCCGAAGTCCGTCCATGAAGCTCCCATTTCTCGTCTTCCTTTTCGCCCTGTTGGCCGACGGCGCGCCACGCGCGGTGGCGGCGGTGTTCACGTCTGAAAGCGCCGTGCGGCACGCGTTGGCCAACAACGCCGACCTCGCCGCCGCGCGTCTGACCATCGAGGAGGCGCGCGGACGGCTGGCGCAGGCCGGGCGGCTGGCGAACCCCGAGCTGGAATCCGAACTTAAGCCGAACGTCCGCGGACGCGAGGGCGTGCTGGGCTTCGGGCTGACGCAGCGGTTTCCGATGACGGCGCGGCTGCGGCTGGAGAAGGCGGTGTCCCGCGCCGAACTCGCGGTCGCCGAAGCCGAAGTGCGCGACGCGGAACGCCGGCTGGCCGCGGACGTCGCGCTGGCAGGGGTGGACTGGCTGGCGCTCGGCACTCAACGAGAGCTGAAAGAAAGGCAGCTTGCGAACAGCCGTGAATTGGTCGAAGCCGCCGACCGAGCCGCCGGAGCGGGCGAAGGCTCGGCTTTGGAAGCCGCGCAGTTCGATCTCGAAGCGCAGCAGCTAGCGACACAACTCCTCCAACTGGACACCGGCCACGCCGCGCTCCTCGGCAAGCTCCGCCCGTTGCTCGGCGTGCCCGCACCGGAGCCGATCGAGCTCACCGGCACGTTGTCCGAAGTCGTGGTCGCGGGCACAGAAACGCTGGCACTGTCGCGACGTGCCGACCATCAGGCCGCGCTTGCCCGCCGCGAAGC
Organism: Verrucomicrobiota bacterium; assembly: GCA_031384285.1. Classification (GTDB taxonomy): domain Bacteria; phylum Verrucomicrobiota; class Verrucomicrobiia; order Limisphaerales; family UBA9464; genus CAIVQB01. The sequence goes on along the minus strand of JANNAJ010000164.1, from coordinate 7,233 downwards.
CGCCGAACGTGCGCTCGCGTTGGCCCGCGCCGACCGTTGGCAGGATCTGGGCGTCGGCCTGCTGGGTGAGATGGCGCGGGCGGAAGATGCTCCTGCCGGCATCCGTCAGGACAACTTCGTCGGCCTGCGCCTGTCGCTGCCGCTGCCGTTCTGGAACCGCAACCAAGGCCGCATCCAGGAGGCGACGGCCACCGTGCGACGAACGGAGAAGGAGTCCGAAGCCTTGGCCTTCCGCATCCGCGCCGAGGTGGAGGCCGCCGAGCGGCAGATGGCGGTGGCCGCCAAGCTCGCGGGTGAAGTCACGGCCACGCTGTTGCCCAAGGCGGCGCAGTTGGAGGAACGCCTCGGCAAGCTGCGCGCCGAAGGCCAGGCCTCGTTGGCCGACGTGCTACGCGCCCGCGACCGCCGACTGCTGCTCGAATCCACGCGCCTCGACGCCGTGCGTGATCTCCACCGTGCCCGCGTGCGGCTCGAGGCCGCCACCGGAGCCATCATCCCCAGCCCGAAGATCCCATGAACCAGCCGCTCTACCTGCTCACCAAGGCGCTCCTCAGCGGGGTCGTCATCGTCGCCGTCTCCGAGTTCGCGAAGCGCAACAACACGCTCGCGAGCGTCGTCCACTCGCTGCCGCTGATGTCACTGGTCGCGTTCGTGTGGCTCTTCGCCGAGACGCGCGACACGGCGCTCATCGGCCGGCACGCCTTCGGCACGTTCTGGTTCGTGCTGCCGACGCTGCCGCTCTTCCTGCTGTTGCCGGTGCTCTTCAAGCGCGGCTGGCAGTTCTGGCCCGCGCTCGCGGCCGGCATCGTCGTCACCGTCCTGCTCTACGCGCTCACGATGCGGCTGCTCCAAGCCGCGCGCATCCAACTCTGAGATCTCCTCCCATGATCCCACGTTCAATCCTGTGTCTCCTGCTCGCCGGCGGGGCCGGCATCGCGCACGCCGCCGATCCGGCCAAGGCTGCCAAGGTCGCCAACACCGTCTTCCTCGACGAGATCGGCGTCAAAAACCTCCGGCTCCAGACCGTCGAAGCGGAGGAACAGATTTTCGAGGAGACCCTCTTCGCGCTCGGGCGCATCGAGGTGCTGCCCGGCAAACGCGCCGTGCTCAGCAGCCGCATCGCCGGTCGGGCGGTGAAGGTCAACGCCCGCCCGGACCATGCGGTGAAGGCGGGCGATCCCCTCGTGGTCATCGAAAGCCGGCAGCCTGGCGAACCGCCGCCGCAGATCATTCTGGTCGCGCCGATGGACGGTCTGGTCGTCGAGCTGGCCGTCGCGCCCGGCGACCCCGTCAGCCCCGACAAGCCGCTGCTCTCGATCGTGGACCTGTCCACGGTCTACGCGCTCGCGAGGGTGCCCGAACATCTCGCCGATCGTTTGCTCCGCGGCCAACCGGTTCGCGTCACTTCACCGGGCTGGCCGGGTGAGACGTGGGAGACGCAGGTCGAGCATCTGGGCGCGTTTGCCGACCCCGCCTCCGGCACGCTGGAGGTCGCCTGCCACGTCGCCAACGAGGGCACTTGGCTGCGACCCGGGATGCGGGCCGAGTTCAACCTCATCACCAAGAAACGCGCGGACGTCATGGCGGTTCCCCGCGAAGCCGTGCAGGGCGACGGCGCGGACCGCTTCCTCTACGTGGCCGACGACACCATCCCTCATGCCTTCGTCAAGGTGCCGGTCGTGGTGGGCGCGTTGAACGACCGCTCCGTCGAGATCACGCAAGGCCTGCTGCCCGGCGACAAGGTGGTGACGACCGGTGCGTATTCACTGGCCTTCGCGGGCAAGGGCAACGTGTCGCTCAAGGAGGCGCTCGATGCCGCGCACGGGCATGAGCACAACGAGGACGGCAGCGAACGCAGCAAGGACCAGAAGGCGGCCGGCCATGCGCAGGACGGTGGACACGACCACGGCGGTTCCGGCGGCGGCAAGCTCACCGGCCTGACGCTGTTCTCCCTCATCGGGAACGGTGTCCTGCTCGTGTTGCTGGTGGTCGCCGCGTCGCGTCGCGGTCCGGCGGCCGATGACAAGCCCGCAGCCCCGGTTGAGAAGCCGACCACCGGAGGAGCCGACCATGCTCGATAGGCTGATCCGCCACGCGCTGGACAACCGGGCCATCGTGCTCGGGCTGTCGCTGCTGCTGCTGTTGCTCGGCGCGCAGACCGTGCTGGAGCTGCCCGTCGAGGTGCTGCCCGACCTGACCAAGCCGACCGTCATCGTCCTGACCGAATCGCCCGGCCTCGCGCCCGAGGAAGTCGAAGCCAATGTCACGCTGCCCATCGAGCGCGCCCTCATGGGCGTGGCCGGGCTCACCCGGTTGCGCTCGAACTCCGACGTGAGCCTGTCGCTGGTCTATGCCGAGTTCGGCTGGGGCACGGACATCTACCGGGCGCGGCAGTTCGTGCAGGAACGGTTGCAGAACGTGCGGGGAACTTTGCCGGAGGGAGTCGAGCCGTTCCTCACGCCGGTGGCCTCGCTCATGGGTGAGATCCTGCTCGTCGGCCTTCGCAGCACCAACGCCGCGGTGCCGCCTCGCGAAGTCCGCAGCCTCGCCGACTGGGTGGTGCGTCCGCGCCTCCAGAGCATCCCCGGTATCGCCGAGGTCCTGAACATGGGCGGCGGCATCAAGCAGGTGCAGGTGCAGCCGGACCCGCTGAAGATGCAGGCCCATGGCGTCACCTACGAGGAGCTGGAGCGCGCCGCGAAGGAGGCCGCGGGCAACACCACCGGCGGGTTCATCGACTCCGGTCCGACGGAGATCATGGTCCGCAACCTGGCCATGACCGTGCAACTCGACGACATCGCGCGCACCGTGGTCCGGCGGGCCAACGACCGGGCCATCCGCATCTCGGATGTCGCCGAAGTCGAGTGGGGCATCGAACCGATGCGCGGCGACGGCAGCGTCAACGGCGTGCGCGGCGTCATCATGAGCATCACCAAGTCCCCCGGCTTCGACACGCTCACGTTGACGCAGCAGATCGAGACGGCGCTCGCGGAACTGCGGCCCACGCTGCCGCCGGGCGTCGAGACGGTGGTGCTGTTCCGGCAGGCCGACTTCATCACCAACGCCATCGGCAACCTCAAGAGCGCCATCGTCGAGGGCGCGGTGATGGTCACGGTCGTGATCTTCCTCTTCCTCCTGAACTTCCGCACCACGTTCATCACGCTGATGGCCATGCCGCTGTCGTTCGCCATCACGCTGCTCACGTTCAAGTGGTCAGGCATCTCGGTGAACTCGATGACGCTCGGCGGTCTCGCCGTGGCCATCGGCATGGTGGTGGACGACGCCATCGTGGACGTGGAGAACGTCTTCCGGCGGCTGCGGGAGAACGCGGCGTTGCCCAAGCCTCATCCGCGATTGGAGGTCATCGCCCGCGCTTCGGGCGAGGTTCGGAACTCGATCCTCTACGCCACGCTGCTCATCATCCTCGTCTTCCTGCCGCTGCTGGGGCTGAGCGGTGTCGAAGGCCGGCTCTTCTCGCCCATCGCCATCGCCACCATCATCAGCATGGTCGCGTCGTTCGTCGTCTCGCTGACGGTGATCCCCGTGTTGTGCTCGCTCCTGCTGCGGCCCAAGGAAGGCCGCGAGCACGAGGACGGCCGGTTGGTGCGCGGCATCAAGTGGTTGCTCGAACACACGCTCCTGCGCTTCGGCTTGAGCCAGCCCTATCTGCTGCTGGGCCTGGCGGCGCTCGCGGTGGTGGGCGCGTTCTCGCTCTATCCGCAGATGGGGAAGGATTTCCTGCCGGCCTTCCGCGAGGAGACCGCGCTCATCTCCACCACGTCCGCGCCCGGCACCTCGCTCGACGAGATGAACCAGATCTCCGACGTGATCGAGCGCGAGCTGCTGAGCATCCCGGAGGTCCGCAAGGTGGGCCGCCGGCTGGGCCGCGCCGAACGCGGCGACCACGTCGTGCCGGTCTCGACCGCCGAGTTCGACGTGGATTTCCGCGAGACCGGAGGCGGGAAGGACGCGCGTTCGCGGACGGAGATCCTGGAGGCCATCCGCCAGAAGATCCGCGCCGTGCCCGGCACGTTCAGCGTGGTGACCGGCCCGTTGGCCGACCGCATCGGCCACATGCTGAGCGGCGTGTCCGCGCCCGTGGCGATCAAGGTCTTCGGTCCCGACCTCGACAAGCTCCGCGAGCTCGGCATCCAGATCCAGACCGTGGCGAAGACGATCCCGGGCTTCCAAGACTGCAAGCTCGACCAGCAGGGCACGATCCCGCAGCTCCGCATCGAGGCCGACCGCGACCGCGCCGCGGCATACGGCGTCACGCCCGGCAAGCTCAACGAGACGCTGTCCATGCTCGTCGGCGGCAAGACCGTGGCGGAACTGCGCGACGGCCAGCGCGCCGTGGATCTGGTCATCCGCCTGCCGCAGGAATGGCGCGATTCACCCGAGCGCATCGCCCAACTGCCCATCGAGGTGCATGACGGCGAGGCCACGGCCCAACGGATCCCGCTGTCGATGGTCGCCGACGTTCGCGCGGCGAAGGGACCGAACGTCATCTTCCGCGAGAACAGCCAGCGGCGCTTCGCCCTCGCCATCAAGCCGACCGTGCGCGACGTCTCGTCGCTCGTCCCGAAGCTCCAGCAGGAAGTCGCCGTGAAGGTGAAGCTGCCCGAAGGCTACTTCGTCTCGTACGAAGGCGAGTTCGTGGCGCAGCGCGAGGCCTCCCGGCGCATCGCCCTGCTGAGCGCGGTGGTCGTCGTCATCATCGCGTTCCTGCTCTACGGCTATTTCCGCACGCCGTTCTTCGCCTTCCAGGTGCTGTCCGACATCCCGCTCGCGTTGGTGGGTGGACTGGTCCTGACCTGGGTGATGTTGGACAACATCAGCATCGCCACGCTGGTGGGCTTCATCGCGGTGGCGGGCGTGGCGGCGCGCAACAGCATCATGCTCATCTCGCACTACCTGCACCTCATGCAGCACGAGGGCGAAGGCTTCACCCAAGCGATGGTCATCCGCGGGACCAAGGAGCGGCTCGTGCCCGTGCTCATGACCGCGCTCAGCGCCGGCATCGGCCTCATACCGCTCGTGCTCGCCGCCGACCAGCCGGGCAAGGAGATCCTGCATCCGGTCGCGGTCGTCATCGTCGGCGGGCTCATCACCTCCACGCTGCTCGGCCTCGGGGTCACACCGACGGTGTTCTACACCTTCGGCCGGAAGGCGGCGGCCAAGGCCATCCGGAACCAAGCCGGTGCCTCCCGTTGAAACTTTTGTCGCCGTGGTGGCGGCTTCTGCCAAAACAAAACAAACATACACAGACACATGAAGACATCACTCCTCACCTTCGTCGCCAGCCTCGCGTTGGCCCTCACCGCGTTCGGTCACGGTGGCGTCGAACTCGGGCCGAACGGCGGACGTATCCTCGAGTTCAGCAAGAACGAGACGGTCCACGGCGAGGTCATCGCCAAGGACGGCTTCTTCCACATCGCGCTGCTCGACAAAAAGATGAAGCCCGTCGAGCTGAAGGACCAGACGCTCACCGCCACCACCGGTGACCGGAAGAAACCCGAGAAGCTCGCGGTCGAGAAGAAGGGCGGGAAATTTGTCGTGCCGATGCAGAAGGGCGACGAGTTCCTCACCATCTTCCAGTTCCGGGACTCGCCGTCCGCCCGGCAGGTCACGGCCCGCCTGACCTATGACGCCGCCATCTGTTCCGCGTGCAAGAACGCCGAGTGGCTCTGCAAATGTTCGTCCGACAAGGAAGGGAAGTGAGGTTGCTCCGATTTCTCGGACGAAGAGGAACAGGGATCGAGTGCCATGGGATCCATCAGCAAAGCATCGCCGCCAGAACCCGCCGGAAGTTCGACGCCACCTTCACGCGGGAGGCCGTCCGCAACTGGTTTTCCAGTGGGAAGTCCACCGCCGTGAGCGAGCTTCGCGGGCGACATCTTCCTTTGTGGATCCCGGGCCGCGTCCGACGGCACGCCTCCACCCCGCTTCTCCGCTCGCCGAACCTCGCGCCGTTCCTATAGCGTCCCGCCATGTTTCGTGCGTCCCTTCTGCTCGTGTCGTTGTCCGCGCTTATCGTCGCCGTCGCCGGGGATTGGCCCGAGTTCCGCGGCCCGACCGGCCAAGGCCATTCCACCGCGAAGGATCTGCCGATCCGGTGGAGCGCCACCGAGAACGTCGCCTGGAAGACCGCGATCCCCGGCAGCGGCTGGTCGTCGCCCGTGCTCGCCGGCGGCAACCTCTATCTCACCACCGCCGCGCCGATCGAGGGATCGAAGGACCTCTCGTTGCGCGTCCTGTGCCTCAGCGCCTCGGAAGGCAAGGTGCTCTGGGACAACGAGGTCTTCCGCGAGGAGGCCGGCACCGCGCCGCGCATCCACTCCAAGAACGGCCACGCCAGCCCCACGCCGATCGTGCAGGACGGTCGCGTGTACGTGCATTTCGGCCACATGGGCACGGCCTGCCTCCACGTGAGCGGACGCACCATCTGGCAGCAGACCGGTCTGAAGTACGTCCCGGTCCACGGCAACGGTGGATCGCCCGCGTTGGTGGACGACCTGCTCGTCTTCAGCGTCGACGGGGAGAAGGACCCGTACGTCGTCGCGCTCGACCGCGGCACCGGCGAGATCCGCTGGAAGACGCCGCGCGTCACACCGGCGGAGCGGAAGTTCTCCTTCAGCACGCCCTTCTACCTCACCAACGGCGTCGACCGCGCCATCATCAGCCCGGGCAGCGGCGCGGTCTGCGCCTACGATCCGAAGGACGGCGCGGAGCTCTGGCGCGTGCGCTACGGCAACGGCTATTCGGTGATCCCGCGCCCCGTCCATGGGCACGGGCTCCTGTTCTTCGGCACCGGCTACGACCGCCCCCTCGTCTACGCCATCCGTCCGGGCGGCGCCGCGCGCGGGGACCTCACCGAGACCCACGTCGCGTGGACGCTCACCAAGGGCGCGCCGAACACGCCTTCGCTCCTGCTCGTGGGCGACGAGCTGTACTTCGTCTCGGACGCCGGCATCGCGTCCTGCGTCGACGCCAAGACGGGCGCGGTCCACTGGAGCGAGCGGTTGGGCGGCAACTTCTCCGCCTCGCCGATCCACGCGGACGGCAAGCTGTGGTTCCAGAACGAGGAAGGCGTCGGCTACGTGGTGAAGCCGGGCAAGACCTTCGAGGTCCTGGCCAAGAACGATCTCGGCCAGCGCACGCTCGCCAGCTACGCGGTGACCGATGGCGCTCTCTTCATCCGCGGCGCGACGGATCTCTTCCGTATCCAAGCGA
>JANNAJ010000055.1:0-6123 GCA_031384285.1 Verrucomicrobiota bacterium | reverse complement strand
GGCGCACCTCGCGCGAATCGGTCACGACCCGCAGCACGCCCGGGCCGGGCGCGGCTCCGCGGAGCCCGCCATCGGCGGCGGTCGCGAAGAAGCTGAGCGGGAAGGCGTCCATGCTACCGCATCGTGAAGGAGGCGTTGACCACCGCGGTGACCGTCTTCTCGCGGCTGGTGATGTCGTTGTGGCCGTCCCAACTGGAGTCGGTCGAATAGAGCGGCGTGATCTGGAAGACGCCCATCCGCGCGGACCGCAGCCCGCGGATCCTCCGTCCGCCCTGGCCGGAGATCTGGTCGGCCCGCGCCCGCGCGTCCTTGGTCGCCTCGGCGAGCATCTCCACCTTCGTCTCGCCCGCCTTGGTGTAGATGAACTCCGGCGCGGAGGGCGTCAGCATCACGCCCTGCTCCACGAGGTCCACCGAATCGCGGTCGATCTTGATCACGCGTTCCACGTCGGCGGAGCGGACCTCGACCTTCTGCTCCAGTTTGTAGCCGACGACCCGTTGCGTGGTGGTCTCCTCGTCGCCGGTCCGCTGCTTCTCCTGGCCGCTGACCTCGGCGATGGCGATCGGGGTGAAGGCGTGGTTCGTGACCCCGGCGGCGAGGAGGAAGGTGCTGAGCTTCTCGCGGTCCACTTTCAGCAGGCGCTGCGCTTCGAGGAGCGACGGAGCGGTGACGTTGAAGGCCGCGCGCCAGACGATGAAATCGGCTGCGACGTTGCGGCGGGCCGAGCCGGTGACGGTGACGGAATCGGAGTCGGCGACCTTCAGCCAAGCGCGCGTGAACAGGCTCGCCGAGAGCACGAGGGCGACGGCCAGGAAAAGGCCGGCGACGAGGCCGAGCAGGTGCGGCCGGGAGCGTTCGGCGGGTTGGAGGTCGGTGGCGGGCATCGTGGTTCCTCAGAGCATCGCGAGCAGGCAGACGGCGCAGAGCAGGACCTTGGCGGCGAACTCCCAGTTCAGATGGTCGGTGATGGTCATGATGGTGGGCGGGCTTTGTCCTGGAGGTCGTTCACTCGTCGTCGGTCGCGGCGCGGTGTCCGCAGGCCGCCAAGGCGGCCGAGGCGGTCCGGCGGTCGTCGCACGGGAGCACCGAGCCGCCGATCTCTTGGGACCGGCGATGCCCCTTGCCGGCGATGACGACGATGTCGTCCGGCCCGGCGACGCGGACCGCGGAGTGGATGGCGCGGGTGCGGTCCGGCTCGAAGATGAAGCGGGATGCGGGAGCGGCGCTGGTCATCTGGGCGCTCAACGCGGAGACGGAGGCGAGCCGAGGATTGTCGGTGGTCACGAACACGCGGTCCGCCGCGGCCGCGGTCCGGCCGAGCTCGATGCGGCCGGCCGTCGAAAGTTCCGCCGGGGCGCCGGTGACGAGGATCACCCGCCCGCGGGCCAGCGTCCGGGCGTCGGCCAGGACTTCGGCCAGTTCTGCGGCGCTCCGCGCCGCATCGACGAACACCGCGAACGGTTGTCCGGCATGGACGGGCTCCAGGAAACCCGGCGTGGTCCGGAGCCGGGCGATGCCGGCCAGGATCTGTGCCCGGGACAGGCCGGCGGCGCGGGCGTATCCGAGCGCGTCGCGCAGGGCGATGGCGTTTCCTCGGCCGGCGAGCGGCGCGAGCAGCGATCCGTCGTCCTGCGGCAAGCGGAGCCCGCGCCACGTGAGGACGGTGCCGCCGGGCAACGGCTCTTGGGCGGTACCGGCGGAACGCTTGACCCAAAGGACCCCGGGCAGGTTGACCGAAGTGGCCTCGGTCAGTTCGACGACCGCCGCGGTGCCGCCGGCCTTCACATGTTGGGCCAGCAGACCGTGCAGCTCCATCGCATCGAGGCCGGACACGGGGCGGGGCATCATGCGTCCGCCGCTCGTGCATCCGAGCTCGTCGAGTTGCGCGACCTCATGGCCCGCGGCGCGGAGCAGTTGCGCGAGGATCGCGACGACGTTCGAGGCGTGGCGGCGCGTGCCGTCCGCGGGCGAGGACGACGAGAGGACCCCGAAGAGCGCGAGCCGGCCTGCCGGCTGGCCGTGGAGCACCGAGGCCGCTTCCGCATAGGCGGTCCGGACATCGGCCACCTCGACCCGTGGGAACCGTGGCGGAAGCGCGGTGGACGCCTCGCAGATGACCGCGGCCGCACCACGTTCCGCCGCGGCGAAGGCCTGGTACGGGTTCCCACGGAGCGCGTCCGGCAGCGCGAAGAACACCATCCCCGGGGTCACCTGCCGCGCGTCGGGCGTCATGCCTTCGAACGGACAGGCACCCGCGCCGCGCGTGGCGATGCGCGCGTTGGTCAGCTTGTCGGTGAGGGCGGCGAGGAGCATCGGTCAGGGATGGCCGGCGATCCGGGGACCCTTCTCCCCGGTAAAGGTGGACGCCGCGGTGTCGTTGGTGCGGGCCTTGGGCTGCAGGGCGAGGTAGCTCGCGAGTTCTTGGCCGATCCGCGAGAAGATCGGCGCGCAGGCCTTGCCGCCATAGTAGCCTTTGCCGGCTGTGGCCGGTTCGTCGGCGGTGATCATGATGCAGACCTCGGGATCGTCCGACGGGAAGAAGCCGACGAAGGAGGCGTAGAAGTGCTTGGCGGAATACTGGCGTGTCTCGGGGTCGACCTTCTTGGTCGTCCCGGTCTTGCCGGCGACGTCGAAGTCCGCGATCGCGGCCTGTTTCCCCGTGCCGTCCACGACGACCCGGCGCATCGCCTGGGTCATCAGCTTGGCGGTCTCGGACTTGATGACGCGGCGCACGACCTTGGGCTCGAACTGGCGGACGACCTGGCCGTCCGCGGTCTCCAGCCGGCGCACGAGCCTAGGCTGCATCAGCACGCCGTCGTTGGCGATCGCGGCCGCGGCCATCGCGGTCTGGAGCGGCGTGGCGAAGAGGCCGTAGCCGAACGGGAGGCTGCTCGGTTTGTAGCCGTCCCATCCCGTGATGGCGCCGCCGAACTCGCCGCGGACGGCGACCTGTTTGGGCACGCCGTCGACGACGCGCCAGACCATCGCCTCCTCGCCGCATTCGATCCCGGTGCGGGCCGTGAAGCCGAAGTCCCGGATGTACCCCAACATGGCGTTGGTGCCCATCTTCAGCCCGAGCTTCACGGCGCCGACGTTGCTCGAACGCGCGAAGGCGAACTCGGCGGTGACCGAGTGGAAGCGGTCGGACTGGTCGTCGTTGATCGTGCGGCGGATGCCGGGGACGGCCCAGCGGCCGCCTTCGCAGTCGATCATGTCGTCGAGCCGGACGACCCCGAGGTCGAGCGCGGCGGAATAGGTCACGATCTTGAAGGTCGAGCCGGGCTCGGCCGGTTGCATGATCGCCCGGTTCTGCAGGGCTTCGAGGGATGGTTTGCGGCGCGTGTTCGGGTTCCACGTCGGGCGGTTGGCCATCGCCAGGATCTCACCGGTCCGCGGCCGGACGACGACCGCGGAGAGGCTCTTCGGGTGGAGCGTCTCCATGCCGAAATCGAGCGCCTCCTCGACGATGGCCTGGGCATTGGCGTCGAGGCTCAGGATGATGTTCATCCCGTCGGTCGGCGCGATGTCGCGCTCCCTCAGCGGGACCAGCTCGCGTCCGCCGGCGCGCCGGATCTCCATCATGCCGTGCGAGCCCTGCAGCTCGCGGTCGAAGCGCTGTTCGATGCCGGTGGCGCCGAGAAGACGGGTCGGCAAGCGGGAGCCCGCAGCGGGCTGCTCGGAGCTGTTCGTCGTGTAACCGAGGACATGCGCGCCGCGATGGTCGAGCGGATAGGAGCGCAGCTCGACGAGCTCCGGATAGAGGCCGGCGACGCGGCATTCGTTGGCGTTGCTGCGGACCAGCGCGAGCTCGGCGACCACCGGTGCGAGCTTCTCGCGGAATCCCCGCGAAACGCGGCGGCGTCCCAAGAGGTCCCACCAGGGTGTCTGCCGTTTCGCCACGGCGGCGGCGTTGGTCAGGCCGGACCGGATACCGGCGAGCTCGCGTTCGCGCTGGAACCGGTTCGTCGAGAAGAACGTCTCCAGCGCGGTCCAGCGCTCCAACGGGAGGTTGGTGCTGACGCCGTTGTTGTGCCGGATCCGTTCGACCGTGCTCACCTTCCAGGTCACGACCGAGCCGTTGGTGATCCGGTTGGTGACGATCTGCTGGTAGGTCGAAGGGAGCAGGCGTGCAGCCACCTCGGCTTCGGTGATGCCGAGGTACGGTGCCGCCAAGCGGGCGACCTCGGGGACGAACGCTCCGAGTTTCGCGGGATCGGCGCGGACGGTGACGGCGAACTCCGACATCACGAGCGGGACGCTGTTCACGTCGAGCACCGCGCCCCGGTGGGCCGGCTTCATCACCCGGCGCAACGTCGCGTCCGCGGAACGTTCGGCCGGGCTCGCGGGTTGGATCACCTGGACCTGGACCAACCGGCCGGCCAGGACGGCGAAGCCGGCGCAGTAGACGGCCACGATGACCCAGAGGCGTCGGGTGGGGTTGGGCGTGCTCATGTCAGCGGATGGCGGCAGCCAAGGGCAGCCGCAAGCGGGCGGTGTCGGGATGCGGTGCGGGCGTCGCGGCGACGGCCGCGGGAGGAGACAGGGGCGGCAGGGTGACGAACAGGCGCTGGTTCGGGTCGACGTTCGTCAACCGCAGCCCGAGCTCGCCGATGCGCATCCGGAGATGTGCCGGGGAGACGAGGCGGGCCTGTTGGACCCGTGCTTGCTGCAAGGCGGTCCTCAGCCCTTGCGCGCGGCGTTCCTGCTCGACGACCTGTTCGCCGAGCCGCTGGTGCTCGCGGCGTTGGAGCACGTAGCCGAGCGTCATGCCGGCGACGGCGATGACCGCGAACAGCACGAAGGCCAAGGTGTCCCAACGGAGGGCCTGGACGTCGCGTTTCTGGTTCTTGGCCATGGGTTCAGAGGCGGGTCATCGCCCGGAGTTGTGCGCTGCGCGCGCGCGGGTTCGCGGAGGTCTCGGCGTCCGTCGGCAAGACCGGGCGACGTGTGATCACCGTGGCCCGCGGCGGGCGCGGGATCCGCAGGTGCGGGAGGTCGGGTTCGCCCGGGGGCAGGTCGTAGTCGCGCGCCTCGGAACGCATGAAATCTTTGACGATGCGGTCCTCGCCGGAATGGAAGGTGATCACGGCGAGCACGCCGCCCGGCGCGAGCATGCCGGTGACACCGGAAAGGCCTTTGTGGAGCGCCTCGACCTCGCCGTTCACGGCGATGCGGACGGCCTGGAAGACCTTCGTCGCCGGATGCGCCTTGCGTCCGGCGCGCGGGCAGGTGCGCTCCACGCACGCTGCCAGCTGCCCTGTCGTCTCGAAACGTCTCATCGCCCTCTCCCGTCCGATCGCCCGCGCGATCCGCCGCGCATCCCGTTCGCCGTTCTCCCAGAAAAGCCGCCCCAGCTCTTCTTCGCCCCATCCGTTCACCACATCCGCTGCCGTGGGCCCGCGGTCCGAAGCCATCCGCATGTCGAGCGGACCGTCGTGCTGGAAACTGAATCCCCGCTCGGCCACATCGAGCTGGGGCGAGCTCACGCCGAGGTCCAGCAAGGCCCCGGCGCAGCTCCCCGGCGCCACCCAGGACGCCGCCTCCGCAAAATTCATCTGTCTCAGCTCGTACCGTCCGGCGAACGGCGCCAGCCGTTCAGTGGCCGCCCGGATCGCGGCCGGGTCCTGGTCGCACGCGGAGAGGAAACCCGTCGGTCCGCTCGCCTCCATGATCGCCGCGCTGTGCCCAGCTCCACCGCAGGTGCCGTCGAAGTACCTCGCGCCGTCCCGCGGGCGCAGGACCGCCATCACTTCCGCCAGCAACACCGGTGTATGGATGAAGACGTGGTTCACGCATGGCGCCTCGGTTCAATCCGGATCGACCACCAGCTTGTCCAAGCGACGGCCGCGCAGGCGGTTCCAGGCGTGGTCCTGGTCGTTCCGGGTCGTTCCGGCGGCCGGGGTCTCCCAGATGACCTTGGATTGTCTGCGTTCGACCAGGGCGATATCGTCATCGCGCAGGGTATTGCGCAGCGGACGGACGTTCTGGAGCGAAAGCTCGCCTTGCACGAGCGGCCCGGTCTCACGGCGACGGTTCCCGCCGAACAGCCATCCGAACCAACTGCGTCTCGCCTTGGTCTCGCGTCTCGTCGCCCCGATCGATGGGGTGCCCGGGGCCGTGGGG
>JANNAJ010000184.1:0-13624 GCA_031384285.1 Verrucomicrobiota bacterium | reverse complement strand
GCCAGCAACTCGGAAATAGTCCACAAATCAGAACCCCCGACGAGATTCTAGCCTTCGCTGGTTTTAATGTTTTCACGGACGGCATCTTACATGCGGACACGCGCCGGATACCATGGCTCTTAAGTGAGCACATCTGATGGCGAGCTTCGCTTGGTGATTCCATCTGGGTGTAATTCGTCTTCAAGTAATCCACAGCCAAGCTCACCTGTGGCATTATTGCCGCAGCCTGGGCGTTGCTGTGGCTCCGTCTAGGTGCTTTTTGAGCGCTTGCGGGGTGATCCAAGCCGACTACGGACGAGTGACGGTGTGCATCGTTGTCCCCGATTCAGAGTAAGCGTCACGCCGAGCACCTGCTGGGTGCATAAGTGCGATAATGCAGAACTATGACACTTATGCAGCGAGCTGGGATGGTATATTTGCTGATTTGGCCCAGGCGGCTGGAGTGATGGAGGCGATCTGGCCGGTGGTCATGGAGGGGAGGCGTGAGAGGACGTCGCGGAGGTAGGCGTAGGGGTCGACGGCAAAGACACCGCCCGGTCCGATGACGATGTGGTCGATGTTCCCCGGGGTCTTCTCGGGGAAATCATGGAAGATCCGGTAGCCGCGTTCGGGGAGCGCGGCGAGGGCTTCCGCCACGGCGTGCTCGCCGCGATATCCGAGCCGGAGGTTGCGAGCGACTTTCGACCACTTCCACCAACCGCCGACCTCGTGGATCAACCAGCAAAAATGACCCAGAACCAACAACGGTAAGGAGACGATCGTCGGAAGCACCTTGGGGGACAGCAACGCGGAAAGCCCGCCGTCTGCTGTCAGCCACAGCTGCATTTCGTCGCTCAAGAAGACCGAAACGACAGCGGACAGCATTAGCGAAAGAAACGCTCCCGCGAACAGGATTATGCCCGTCGCCTTTTCTTCCTTCTCATCCGCCTCGGCGAGTCTCAGGGCGAGGGTATGGCCGGGCAACCGACGCGGCTTCTCGGTACCTGTCCCGGTGGGGCATTCACCCAATGGCGACCCCAATCCCCACGGCACACCATTCGACGTTATGCTGACCGAAGGCATGTTCCCGACTAGTAGGCCGGTCATGGAGCCGAAGCGGCTCCCGACGAGTCCGCCTCGACGCATCCTTGTCGCGGAGGATAACGACGACATCCGTCGCCTCAACCGGGAGGGTCTGGTCCTCTCTGGCTACGAGGTGGACGCGGCGGAGGATGGCGCAGCCGCTTGGCAGTCGCTCAGTACCGGTCGCTACGACCTATTGGTCACTGACAACAACATGCCCAAGCTGTCCGGCGTCGAGTTGCTCGTGAAGCTGCGCGCCGCCCGGATGGTCCTGCCGGTCATCATGGCCACGGGGAACGTCCCCAAGCACGCGGCTGCCCGGCTCCCCTCGCTTCACCCCGTCATCATCCTGCTGAAACCCTACGCGATCGCGGAATTGGTGGAGGCAGTGGCAGCCCTTCTGGTCACGATCGGCAGCGTCTGCAAGCCCGTGGCACCGACGGTCAACCGGCAACCATCGGCCCCCGGATGGAACCTATCTTTATGAACCCATCCCCCGTCGTCACCATCACCCAGGGCAACTTCTCCGCCGAAGTGGCCCTCTCCGCCGCTCCCGTGCTGGTCCTCTTCTGGGCCGAGTGGTGCGCGCCCTGCAAAACGCTCGCGCAATGTCTGGATGAACTGGCCGACCAATACGAAGACCGGGTCAAGATCGGCAGGGTCAACATCGAGGAAGAAGAGGTGCTGACCGCTGAATTCGGTGTCCGCGCCATCCCGACATTGTTACTTCTACAAGGGGGCCAGATCGTCCGCCAGATGGTCGGTCCGCGCAGCAAGGGCGATCTTGCGGATAGTTTGGAACAAGTGATGGCCTGAGCCCGTGCGCCGAGGCGGCCTCACGGCACTTCTGGGAGGCGGGAGAAGTGCAAGGTAGGATTTTGCCCCATTGAGAATGTCTGCATTCTTGGCGCACTTTCACGGGCTGACGAAACCCAAGCAGCGCCAACCTATCGTCGCGGTTCCCATGCTGCGACGGACTTCACCTGAGGCGTGCCCGGCTCGTCTGATTCTATGCTTTTCGAGAAAATGGCAACGGGCGCGGCCTTCTGCGTTTGGCAGTTGGTGAAGGTTTGGGAGCGATGCCGTCCGTCCCGCTCGCCAGCGCGGGCCGACAGTGCCGGTCCACGCCGCATCCGGACTCGACGGACTAGGCGGACCGCGTGACGGCTCCAATCGGATTCCGTGGCCGATGGACTCAGCAGAAGCGCAGGACAAACCAGTCCACGGAAACCAGCTTCACCGGGCCGAAGAACGCGCCCACTCAAGCACCGGTGCGGACGGCGGCGACTTCGCGGTCCATGTCACCTTCGCTCACTTCGGCGATTCTCAACCGACTTGAGTTCCACGATCACCCGACCTTCCACCAGCAAGTCCGTGCGGAAACCCTCCTCGAAGATCACGCGGTCGTATCCAAATCGGATCGCCTTCTGCCTTTCGGCACGAAATCCGCGCTTTTCCAACGCACGAGCGAGCACCAATTCGTAGACCGATTCCGGGAGCCCCGGCCCCAGATCCATGTGGATCCTGAGCGCCGCATCCACGATCGCCCCCGTGATGTCGTCAAGAGCGTGAACAGGCTCACGCGGAGGCGCGGAGGGCGCGGAGCGGTTGTCAGAATGTGGGTCCGTCGGTGATCGACCGGACTCGTGGCCCGCCATTCTGTGTTTGAAGATGCTTCATGGCTTCTTCCTCCGCGTTCTCCGCGTGGATCTCGTCCCCCAGTTGCCGGCGACTCCCTGATCATGCGTGCGCGTCCTCGGGATAAATGGGCACGCCTTCGCGGGCGATCTTCTCGATGAGCCGGGGGTTGTGCGCGTGTTCGGTTCGGACCACGTCGAACTCGTAGATGATGGGGACTTCGTCGAGCGCGTCGGTGAGTTCCAGCCATTGGTCGGCGGTGGCGTCCGGGGCCGAGATGGCGAGATCGATGTCCGAGGCGCGGCGGGCATGGCCGGTGGCGCGGGAACCGAAGAGGCGCACTTCGCACACGCACGGGAAGCGGCGAAAGGTCCGGCGCAGCAAGGCCAGATCCCGGTCGCGAAGTGCGATGGTCTTCATGCGGTCAGTCCCATCGCAGGGTCTGGATCTTGTCTGCCATGCCGCCGAGCAGGGGAGCGTGGTCCTGCACGATGTGCTGATAGATCTGGCTGGCGAGCGCCTCGTCGTAGGCGTGGCTGGTGAGGTTTCGCTCTTCGAGCATCCGGAGCCAGAGGTCGGCTTCCTCGGGGGTGGGGATGAGATTCTCGGCGAAGGCCTTTTTGAGCGTTGGACGGGGTCCTCCGCACTCATGCCCCTGACGTTCGAGGTAGAGTTTGAGGGTGTTCCACACCACTTCAAATGTGAACTCGAAGCGTTGGATGGTGGCGTCCCGGATGAGTTCGCTTTCGGGCTGGGCGACGGCGGCGGCGAGCCGGTCGGCGCTCTCGCGAACGTCGACCTGTCGCTCGGCGAATCGCTCTCGGCTCATCGGGCGGACCGTAGACTTCTCAGGTCGGCACGTTGAGGGGCTTCCGGCTTCGCGGACCCGGCGGACGGGATGTGCGGTCCGGCATGGGGAAGACGAGCGGCCGGGCCGCGTACGATCGGCGTCGGCTTTTCGTCCCGCGTTCCGCCTGCTTGGTCGCGTTGTGCGCTGGTTTTATCCCTGCGCGATTGCTTTCGGTTTTGAAGTCCTCTCGTTTCTTGGGGATGGGCACTGAAGCCGGCGACACGTCGGATGCCGGCATGAAGCAGACGACCGCTCTCGGTCGAGAAGAGGAGTCGCCGCGTCCGACTCGGCAGTGGCGGATGCTGTGGATCGGCGTGGCCGGATGGACCGTCTTGGTCGGCGTCGTCATCGGCTGGCTGGTGCAAGGCCACGGCGGGCCGTCGGTGTGGGTCTTCCAAGAACGAGACCTGGTCCAGCCCGGATTCAGCGAGAAGGTGCAGGCGATCTTCCGCGGTGAGATCGGTCTCCAACGCGCTTATCCGTGGATCTTGTTCGGGCCCTTCTTGGCTCTCGTGGCCTGGTACTTCCCTCTGGAACGCAAGCGTCTCCGCCGCAACCTGCCCCTCCACTTGGCCGCCGGTCTGGCGTTCGCTTGGGGGTGTCAGGCGCTCGATCTGCGGACGATGGTGACGCGGGCGAACCTGGTGGTGGTGAGTTCCGATCCTGCCCTCGCCCCGGGAACGGTGGCGACCGGGGCCACCGAGTCCGGCGTGCTGCACAGAAGGCGCGATGGGATCCGTGCGGAGGGGAGGGAAGGGACGATCCAGTTCAGGCCGTTGCCGCCCGGCCTGCCTCCACTGCGCTCCCGGAAGATGTCCCTGCGCTCCGCGGTCTTGGACCTGCTGGCGTTTGGGGCCATCTCGGGCTTGGTGCATTCCGTCAACTTCTACGGACGCCTGCGGGAGCGGGAACGCCGGGCGTTGGTGCTGGAATCCAACCTGGCCAAGGCGCGGCTCAACATGCTCAAGACCCAACTGCAACCGCACTTCCTGTTCAACAGCCTCAATGCCATCGCCGCCTTGCTCCGCCGGGATCCGCGTCTGGCGGAGACGACGTTGGTGGCGCTGAGCGAGTTGTTGCGTCTGGCCCTCAGCCAGTCGGACCGGCAGGAGAGCACGCTCCGCGAGGAATCGGAGTTCGTCCGGCGATACCTGGAGATCCAGCAGACCCGGTTCGGCGACAAGCTGCGCATCGAAGAGGACATCGAGCCGCAGGCGCTGGAGTGCAGGGTGCCCACGCTGGTGCTGCAACCGCTGGTGGAGAACGCCATCCGCCACGGCATCGAGCCGTCCGAGAAGGCGGGAGTGGTGCGGGTGAGCGCTTGCCACCGCGAGGGGAAGCTCGTGCTGACGGTGGAAGATGACGGTGTCGGGCTCGTCCGCGGCTTCGCCGACGCCCGTGGCTCGGAGGATCCGGCGGCACCCGGCGCAGGTTCGACGGCGCCGGTAAGGGATTCCACGGCGAACGGGGTCGGGTCCCATTGCGGGACTGGGATCGGTTTGGCCAATCTCCGGGATCGGCTCCAAGCTCTCTACGGCGACCGGCAGCGACTCGAGATCGGGCCCCGCGCGGACGGAGGGGTTGTCGTCCGCGTGGAGATCCCGTGGAATCCGCCGGCATCGATCGGAACCACCGGCTCCTCCTCGGTTTGAAGAAGATCAGCACCATCATCGCCGACGACGAACCGCTCGCGCGCGAACGGATCCGTACCCTGCTCGCGGACGAGCCGGACGTGGAGATCGTGGCCGAGTGCGCCGACGGCGCGCAGGCCTTCCAGGAGACGCAGCGACGGCGGCCGGACCTGCTCTTCCTCGATGTGCAGATGCCGCGGCTCGACGGCTTCGAGGTGCTCGAAGCCCTCTCGCCGGGTCCGTTGCCGGTGGTCATCTTCACGACCGCCCACGACGAGCACGCCATCCGGGCCTTCGAGTTCAACGCCTTGGATTACCTGCTCAAGCCGTTCACCGAGGCGCGGTTCAAGATGGCGCTGCAAAAGGCGCGCGCCCGGCGGGACGAGAGTTCCCGCCCCGCCGATCCCCAGCTGAAGGCCCTCCTCGGCCAGCTCCACGCGCCGGTCGCGGGTGCTGGGCGGATCTTGGTCCGGTCCGCGGAGCGGATCCTGTTCCTCCGGCCCGGAGAGATCGTGCGTGCCGAAGCGGCGGGCAACTACGTCGTCCTGCACGCCGGCAAAGAGCAACATATCATCCGCGAGACCATCTCGGCCCTGGAGGCCCGGCTCGCGCCGGCGGGATTCATGCGCATCAACCGCTCGGCCCTCGTGAACCTGGCCTGCATCCGCGAGATCCAGCCGGGCGGTTCCGGACGGTATTCGCTGCTGCTCAAGGACGGGACCCGGTTGGACATGACCTGCAGCCTGGGCGAACTGCAGGCCCGCATCGGGGAAGTCTGATCCGCCTTGGATCCGTCCCGCCTACCGCGGGTTTCGCCACGGGATGGATCCGGCTTGGTCACATCCCGCTCGCACGCGCCGGGCATCGGCGGAAAGTCGCGGCGAAACGTGGATCACAGAATGAAAGCAAAACATCTGTTCTTGGCCGCGGCGGCGATGATCGCTGCCGGCGGCGTGTGGCTCGGTCGGACGGCTTGGAGCGAGCGCCATCCAGGGGGCACCGCGGAGACGACACGGGACACGGGAGTCGGCGCCCGGATGCCGGAAGGCCGACCCGCGTCCGGCCAGGATCTCCGTCCTCCGGATCCCAATCGCCGGTTCAGGGACTTGACCCCGGAACAACGGGTCCGGCTCGCGAGACGGGGCCCCATCGGAGGATGAGAAGGAACATCCTGCCCGACATCACCGAACCCTCGATGAAGACCCCGCCTATGATACGATTCTCTCTTGGAACGAACCTCGTCGCCGGAGCGCGCCACCGATCGGCCCGCCGACGACCGGGTCGCGCTTTCACTCTCGTCGAACTGCTGGTGGTGATCGCCATCATCGCCATCCTGGCGGGCCTGTTGCTGCCCGGTCTGGGCCGGACGAAGGCCAATGCCTACAACGCGCCGTGCGTGAACAATCTTCGGCAGCTGGGGATCGCCACCCGGGTCTATGCCGATGAGAACCACGAGCGGTTGCCGAGCGCGGAGATCCTTCCCTCGCAACCCGTCGATCCCCGGCATCCGTTGCCGCGGATCTGCGATGTCCTGGCGGGCCACGTGGGCCGGACCGCCGGCGCGGCCACCAACGGGGCCTCGGTCTTCAGGTGTCCGGCCGACCGCAAGGGCCGGTTCGCGGCCGAAGGTTCGAGCTACGAATGGAACACCGACCTCAACGGACATCGCATCGATGAGACCCGGACCGATAGCGCCTTCCTCTTGTTGAAGAAGGGGGATCCTTCCGGCGGGTTCACCAACTTCGTGGTGACGCTTCCTCCGGGAACGACCCCGCTCCTCCTCGATTACGACCCATCCCATCCTCGGCCGACCAAAACAGGCAAGAACGTGGTCTTCATGGACGGGCACGTGGCGCCTCTGGAGGCTTCTCCGTGACTTCCTCGGCGTCTCGAACCGTTTCCGGGAGCGGGCGGTGAGCTTCTCCTTCCGGCCGCCCCGCGTCGACGGGTCACGGTTCCGGCGGACACCAGAGGCGCTTGGGCGCCACCTCGATGGAGCGGGTGCCGTCGTCCACCCAGATCGTGCTGTCCTGCACGGTGACCTGGAGTTGCATCGTCCTTTGCGCCAACGCCGCGAGCGCTTGGCTCTGGTCGGCCGGGACCTGCCACACCGTCAGGTTCCGGAGGCGGGTGATCCTCGGCTCCATCCCTTGCCACCAGATCGGGGTGCTGGAACTGAAGCTGAAGACGCTGATGCGGTCCACGCGGGCCGAGGTCCGCGACAACCGTTTCTCATCGGGTTGACCGACCTCGATCCAGTGGGTGATGCGGCCGGTCGGGTCCTTCTGCCAGAGGCTGGGTTCATCGGGTTCCCACATGTCCTTGGCGAACTCCAGCGCGGCCTCGTCGCGGTCGGTCGGTGCGTTCAGCGCGAAGGCGAGCAGGCGGATGAGCAGGCGTTCGTCCGTCTCCGACGGATGACGGGCGAGGGTCACGGCGTGTTCACCGTAGACGTTCCGGTCCAGGTCGGAGAACTGGATCTGGGCTTTGTGGATGGTTGCTTTGAGGGCCATGGAGAGGGTTCCGGCGTTGCCCGAGAGCAGCCGTGGGAGTGCGGGTGGAGGAGTCCAGATCGTCTGGGAAACTCGTTGTGCCGAAAGCCTAAAGGAGACCGAGGGGCGCACCAAGAAGGCAGTGAGCGCCGCGCACGATTTGTCGCCGGCGCAGGGGCTCCTTGCAGGATCGCCGAAGTTATGGGACCCAAGGGACAAGTCACCGGCTTTCCTCCACGATGTCCCCCTTCTTTTTTCCGCCCCGGCTCCCGGGCCGCCGTGCGTTCACGCTGATCGAGCTCTTGGTGGTCATCGCCATCATCGCGATCCTGGCCGGGATGCTCCTGCCCGCGCTCGGACGGGGCAAGACCAAGGCGATCACCGCGCGCTGCGTCTCGAACCTCCGGCAGCTCGGCATCACGATGGCGATGTACACGGGCGACAACCAGGACCGCTATCCGTTCTCCGGGCGCGTCTGGCCGCAGATGCCGTTCGTCGACCTGCTCAAGCTGCTCGACCCCTACATCAGCACGAACAACCGCTCGTTCTACCTCTGCCCGGGCGACAAGCCGCCGGCTTGGAACATCGCTTGGGTGAAGCAGAACGGCGCGGCCAACGGCGGCATACGCACCAACGACCTGCTCTTCGGCAACTCGTATTACTACTACCATCAGTTCTACAACGACGACAGCGGCGGCGCCCTCAAACAGCGCAAGACCATCGACGTCCGTTCCCCTTCGAAGAAGGCGTTGATGAGCTGTTTCGCCGAGCCGGAGAACGGGCAGCTCTTCGACCGCAACCTCGCGCACGGCAAGGACGGCTGGCCGCTGCTCTTCGTGGACGGCCATTCGGCCTACGTGAAGACGAACCTGATGAACAAGACCGCGCCCTACGGGACCTACAATCTCGATTGGACCGTCGGCGGACTCGCGGCGGGCGAAGATCTGAAGTGATCCCCGGGTCGCTTCCCGACCGATAGGCTCGCTGTCGTCGCGCCGAGTGGCGCGAGCTCCGTAGAAAACACCGGAAGGAGAGCGAATCTGGAAAGCAGGAAAGCAGGAAAACCGGAGCCTTGCCTTGTCTGTTCCTGCTTTCGTGCTTTCCGGATTCGTCATTTCAATAGAGTCGGAGGCGCTCTGCCGAATCGCGGATCTTCGATTTTCAGTCGGTGCTTCGTGCCGGGTGCCCGGGTGTCGTCGAACGCCGTGCCGGGTTGATTGGCGGTGGCGTCACGCTCCGGCTGATCGCCGGCCGTCCTCCAGATTGTTCAGGTAGGCCGCATTCTCAGACAGTCCCTGCGGCACCCCAGTCCGCCTGATCTCTTTCCTCCCGGCTTCACGGTCCGGCGAGAATTCCTGTCCCTTTTCCGCGTCGGCGTAGATGGATAGGCAAGATGGTGAGCGACGACATGGTGTTGGTCAGGGAGTACGCCTCGGAGCGGTCCGAACGCGCGTTCGAGACCCTGGTCGCCCGGCATATCCGGTTGGTCCACTCGGTGGCGATGCGCCAGACCCGCGACGCGGATCTGGCCGAAGAGGTCACCCAGGCGGTCTTCATCATCTTGGCCAACAAGGCCCCGGGGCTCGGCGACTCGACCATCCTGCCCGGTTGGCTCTGCCGGACCGCCCGGAACGTGTCGGCGAACGCGTTGACCACGCGGAGGCGGCGCCAGGAACGCGAACAGGAGGCCCATATGCGATCGCTCGGAGACGGACCCGGACCGGAGGTCTGGGCACAGGTCGCGCCGCTGCTGGACCATGCGATGGCAGAGCTCGGCGAGAAGGACCACGACGCCATCGTGCTGCGCTACTTCGAGGGCCGGAGCTTCGGCGATGTCGGCCGGGCGATGGACATCAGCGAGGACGCCGCCAAGAAGCGCACATCCCGCGCCCTGGAACGCCTGCGGTCCTTCTTCCAACGGGCCGGCCTCTCGCTCTCGACCGATTCGATCGCCGGAGCGGTCGCCTCCCATTCGGTCCAGGCGGTCCCGGCGGGGCTGGTCGCCTCGGTCACCGCGACTGCCTTCAAAGGCTTCTCCGCCAAAGCTTCCACCACCGCACTCATCGAAAGCTCCCTCAAGATCATGGCATGGACCCAACTCAAGACCGCGGCCGTCGTCGCCGCGGTCGTCCTCATCACCGGTTCCGCGTTCATCGCGATCCATCTGCCCAAGGCTCCCGAGCCGGCGTCGCCGTTCGCCTTCGCCGGCTACGCCACCCCGGAAGCATCGATCCGCTCGATGCTCTGGGCGGCGAGCACCGGTGACGTCGAGAAGTTCTTGGCCGCGTTCACGCCGGAGGAGAGCGCGAAGTTCCGTGGCACCGTGCTGGCCGGGAAATCGGCCGACCGCATCAGCCAAGACGGCAAGGCGATGGCCCGCGCCATGGTCGGCTACAAGATCGTCGGCAAGGACGTGGTCTCCGATGACGAGATCCACGTGGGGATCAGCGCCCCGCCCGCGGAGGCCGGGCTGAAGAGCGGGAAAGCGACGGTCATCCTCAAGCGAGTCGCTGGAGAGTGGAAACGGGACGGCTCGACGGATTGAGCCTTCGGGCGCCCGTTTTTTGAACCGGGACATCCGAGGTGTTGTCTTCGGCCTGGCTCCGCGCGAGATTGTTGAAACAAACCACCCCCGTCGGGGCGTCCTATCTCCGTGGCGTTACTTCCGAACCCTTTCGCGTTTGGTAGCGTTCGACCCGAGGAAAGAGTGAGCACCATGAAGTTCCCATCGTCATCCGATCGTCCGAGCGCTGTCCGCATCGCCCCGGCATCCCGCCGCGGATTCACGCTCATCGAGCTGCTGGTGGTGATCGGCATCATCGGGATCCTGGCGGCGATGTTGTTGCCGTCGTTGGCCGCCGCGAAGTCCAAGGCGAACTCGATCAAGTGCCTGAGCGACGTCCGGCAGCTCGGTCTGGCGCTCACGATGTACGCCGGTGACCACGACGGCTATTTTCCCGCGAGGCGCGAGGCGCCCGAGTCGTGGATGTTCACGCTGCTGCCGTATTACAAGGATGCGTCCATCCTGAGGTGCCCGTCCGACAGCATCAGCTTCATCCCGTTCCTGGATGCCACCAACAAGATCCTCGTCCAGCGCAGCTACGTGATCAACGGCTTCAACGACTGGTTCAAGGACAACCTCTCGCCCGTGGATTTCGCCGCCTTCATGGCCCACAAATGGAAGGTCGGCATGCGCGACACCGCCGTCCCGCAGCCCTCCGAGACCATCGCCTTCGGCGAAAAGCGCAAGGGCTCGTACCACGTCCACATGGACTTCAGCCAAGGCACCAAGGGCAACGACGTCGAGGAGACCGAGCAGAACATGCACCGCTACGGCGGCGGCGAGAAGTCGGGCGGGTCGAACTTCGCGATGGTCGACGGAAGCGCCCGTTTCCTGCGGTTCGGACAATCCATCACGCCGGTCAACCTCTGGGCCGTGCGCGACGAATGGCGCGGCGCGCCGGTGAAGCTGCAATGAAGCGGGCGGCGACCCTATCCAGTACCGGACCCTGACCGACGATGCCCACTTCCAAGCGACGCTTCCCGTCCATCCTTTGGTCCGCGATCTTCGCGGTCTTAGGTGCCTGCCTCTCCTGCGCACCGCTCTCGGCGGCCGGCGTCGTCATCAACGAGGTGATGTACCACCCGCCGGACGACCGCGACGACCTCCAGTACATCGAACTGCATAACGCCGGCGCGGCGCCTGCCGACTTGTCCGGATGGTCGTTGTCGAAAGGCGTGAAGTTCGCTTTCCCGGCGGGAACGAAGCTCGCGCCAGGCGGGTTCACGGTGGTCTGCCGCGATCGGGCGGCCTTCACGCAGCAGTACGGAAAGGCGGTCCCCGTCAGCGGCGAGTTCTCCGGGAAGCTCAAGCATGGCAGCCAGAAGATCGAGCTCGCCGATGCCGCCGGCTCGGTGGTCGACGGCCTGAAGTTCTCGGACCACGCGCCCTGGCCGCTCTCGGCCGACGGCGGATCCTCGTCGCTCGAGCGCATCAGTCCCGCGGCGCCGGGAGATTCTTCGGACAACTGGGCCGCCTCCAAGCTCCCTGCGACCAAGGCGCCCGCCGGTAGTCCGGGGCGCGCCAACCACAACTTCGCGACGAACCTCCCGCCGTCGGTCCGCGACGTGACCTTCACGCCGCCGGCTCCCGGCAAACCGACCGAGGTCGCCGCCACCGTCGCCGATCCGGACGGCGTCGCCTCCGCCGTCGTGCTCTTCCAGGTGATCGATCGACGGGCCGACGTGCCGGCCCAGACGTTGCCGATGACCCGGGCCGACGGCGACGCGCGCAGCGGCATCTACCGGGCCACGATCCCCGCGCAACCGGACGGCCGGCTCGTTCGGTTCCAGATCAAGGCCACCGATGCCGCCGGGAGCATCCGGCTCGCGCCCCATGCGGAGGAGCCCCGCCCGGCGTTCTCCTATTTCGTCACCGCCAACACCAACTCGGCATCCGTCGCCTTCGTCCACATCCTGTCCCTGACCGGCGAACGCCAACGCAACGTGGCACCCGCCCGTTACCGCTCGAACGACGGGCCCCAGACCGCGGAACCGACGCGCGGCCAAGCGGCCTTCATCTCTCTTCCGGCCGGCGGCGGTCCGGTCGAGACGTACGATTTCGTCGGCCTGCAGCCGCGGTCCGGCGGCTGGAAGGTCCATCTCCACAAGGACCAGCTCCTGCAGGAGATGAGCACGGTCAACATCATCTACGAGGACGAACCGCGGTGGGTGCTCTCCGAGCCGCTCGGCTACGAGCTCTTCCGTCGCTGCGGCGTGCCGTCATCGAAGACGGGCCATCTGCGCGTCTGGATGGACGGACGTCCGAAGGGTTTCCACCTCCTCGTCGAGCAACCGAACAAGACCTTCCTGAAGCGCACCGGCCATGACACCTCGGGCGACTATTACAAACTCATCTGGTACGGCCAGGGGGTCGTCGGACAGCACGAGAAGAAGACCAACCTCCGGACCGGTCACGGCGACTTGGTCGGCGCGGTCGACGCCCTGAGAAAGAAGACGGGCGAGGAGCAATGGGCCTATATCCAAGAGAATTTCGACGTCGACGAATGCATCAACTACATGGCGGTGAGCCTGTGCATCGAGAACTGGGACGGCTTCTTCAACAACTACTTCACCTGGCATGCTCCGGCGACCGGCGGCCGGTGGCAGATGTTCCCGTGGGACCTCGACAAGACCTGGGGTGACTATGACGGCGCCTCTGCCGAGCGGCCTTGGCACGATATGGCGCTCACCTTCGGCATGAAAGGCGACCGCGAGCCGAAGGACTGGGACGGCCCGCGCCAGAGAAATCCGTGGGGGAGCGTCCCGTGGTGGCGGCCCGGCGGATGGTTCTCCAGCCCGCTGCTTGCGAACCCGCAGTTCCGCGGAAGGTTCCTCTCCCGGCTGAAAGTGATCTGCGAGACCCAGTTCACTCAGAAAGAGTTCTTCCCCGTGATCGACGCGCTCGAAAAGCAGCTCCAGCCGGAGGTCCGGTACCGGGCGACCGGGCGCGGCCAGGATGTCCAGGCTGCTTTGGCCGGGTTCGCGGGCGACATGGCGTCCTACCGGCGGTTCGTGAAGGAACGGCGGAAGTTCCTGCTCCAAGAGCTTGCGAAGGCCGGTGTGAAGTGATGCTCCCGCGCCTGCCGGGGTCCTGCCATTACGGCTCCGAGGGTGCCCCTTGCCCGGACGGCGGCGACATCCTGACCGAGACCGTCTGCGCGCGCGTTGCCTCTTCGGTCCTGCCAGACGACGCGCTCGTCTGGTTCGTCGCGCGCACCGGTGCAGGCGGAGGGGGCGACGACGGCGAGGTGCGAGCGCACCACCATAGCGAGGACGAGGTCGGGATCTCAGGATCCGGAAAGCAGGAAACGGAGGGCGGCTCCTACTTTCCGGTTTTCTAGATCCGACTCCACTTCGGTGCCATCGCACCGCGCTCCAGCGTGCTGCCG
>JANNAJ010000041.1:0-7705 GCA_031384285.1 Verrucomicrobiota bacterium | reverse complement strand
CGCTCCCATCCGGCGCAGGGCCTTCACCCATTCGCTCGGGCTCGGGCGGGCCGCCGGGTCACCTACGAGTGCCCGCTCGAAGAGCACCATCACGTCCACCGGGAGAGCGAAGTACGCGGCCTCAACCGCAGGCGGCACCTTCGTCCCCGGCGGGTTCGACACCATCGCGAACTGTTTGTTGGCCACGCGCTCGGCCGGTGAGCCGGTGCCGCCGCCGAAGCTCCACGGGTAGCCGCCGCCCGTCAAAAGCGGGAACAGCAGGCACGCCAGACTGAACCGGTCCGCCTCGCGGGTGAACTCGACCGCGGCGGATGCATGGACGCATCCCACGGAGAGCGCGGTCGCGGTGAAGACCGCGCGAAAGTAGCAGGAACGGTGGGGCATGGGATGGCGGGGAAGGGGACGGCGGAAGGTTCAGTTGCGTTCCGGGGCGTTCCGACGGAGCCCGACCTCGTGGGCGATGTCGTCGAACTCCTGTCGGCTGACCTCGTGGAGTTCCTTGCCCCGCTTGGCGAGCTTCTCGTTGATCTTGACCGCTTTCTCGGTCATCTCCTCGTGGGTCTCCTTCGAGCCGCCTACGAGGGCGAAGTTCTTTCCGGTCGTAAGGCGCTTGTGTCCGTCCGTGTCGAGGCCGATGCCGACCATGAGCGCGGCGGGTGCCTTGTCGTTCTTCTTCTTGGGCGGCTTTGCCATGGCAGCAAGGTGGCGAAACGGGCGTCCGCTGTCCATTTTTCACCTGCGGACCACCGACTTCTGGACATTCATCTTGCGACCCAGTCAACCGATTTGTTACATATTCCCCCGCCATGGCAGCCATCGGGCGGTTCCAAAAAGGGGATGAGACGTTCCACGCGAAGGTCGTCGACGGAGAGCTTTTCAAGCTCATCGGCGATGTCTTCGGCTCGCCTTCTTTCGAGAAGAAAGCGACCCCGCTGAAGGGCGTGAAGACGCTCGTTCCGGTCACCCCCTCGAAGATCATCGCCGTCGGCCTGAACTACGCCGACCACGCCCGCGAGGCCGGCAAGCCGCTGCCCAAGGAGCCGTTGATCTGGCTCAAGGCCACGACCTCGCTGATCCCCGACGGGGCGAAGATCGAGATCCCGTTCGCCAACCACCGCACTGATTTCGAGGCCGAACTGGCCATCGTCATCGGCCGGCGTATGCGCAACGTCACCACGGCCGCGGCGGCCCGCTACATCTTCGGCTACACGGCCGCGCAGGACATCACGGACCGGACGATCCAGAACTCCGAGAGCCAGTTCGCGCGCTGCAAATCGTTCGACACCTTCACTCCGCTCGGGCCGTACATCGAGACGAAGATCGACCCGCATGATCTGAGCATCCAGCAGTTCCAGAACGGGCAGCTGCGGCAGAACAGCAACACGAGCCAGCTCGTCTTCAACTGCTTCCAGATCGTCAGCTTCGTCTCGACGAACATGACGATGCTCCCGGGCGACGTGATCCTCACCGGCACTCCGAGCGGTGTCGGCCCGATCGAATCCGGCGATCGCCTCGAGGTCCGCATCCAAGGGCTCGCCCCGCTGGTCAACACGGTGAAGTGAGGTGCGCGGCGAGGGCGGCCATCCGCGAGGTCGCGCGGTGCCGGGCGTCCCACGCCCGATCCCGGGGCGCAGGCTCCGCATGGCGCTCCCCGATGCCCGCTCCCGTCGACGTGGTCGGTCCTTTTGAGGAGAGGGCGGACGTTTCCTCTGCCGGGCTGGGATCGCTTTCTGCGCTCCCGGCACGCGAGAGTCGACGCCGGCTTCCGATGGGCGGCGGACCAGGCCCGATTGTCCTGTCCCCTGTCATCTTCCTGAAGACCGCCCGTAGACAATCCGCATAGACTCGCCCCCGTTCTTCCCTATCTCATTTCGCACCATGCGCTGGACCCAGACCTTCATCCCCACCCTCAAAGAGACCCCTGCCGACGCCGAGATCGTGTCGCACCAGCTGCTGCTGCGCGCCGGCCTCGTCCGCAAGCTCACCGGCGGCCTCTACACCTTCTTGCCGATGGGCCTGCGCGCCCTCACCAAGGTCGCCGCCATCGTCCGTGAGGAGATGGATCGTGCCGGCGGGATCGAGGTGTCCATGCCGCTGCTCCAGCCCACCGACATCTGGCACGCCTCCGGCCGCTACGAAGCGATGCGGGACAACCTTTACAAGGTCAAGGACCGGGCCCAGAAGGAATGGGCGCTCTGCCCGACCGCCGAGGAGGTCATCACCACCCTCGCCGCGAACGAGTTCAGCTCCTACAAGCAGTTCCCGAAGAACTTTTACCAGGTCGGCACCAAGTTCCGCGACGAGATCCGCCCGCGCTTCGGCCTGATGCGCGCGAAGGAGTTCCTGATGAAGGACGCCTACTCCTTCGACACCACCGATGCCGGCGCGATGGCCAGCTACCAGAAGATGTACGACGCCTACACGCGCATCTTCGCCCGCTGCGGGCTGCGGGCGTTCGCCGTCGAGGCCGACACCGGCATCATCGGCGGCAACCATTCCCACGAGTTCATGATCCCGGCCGAGACCGGCGAGAACGACGTCGTCTACTGCGAGGCCTGCAACTACGCCGCGAACATCGAGAAGGCCACCAGCGGCCTGCCCAAGACCGCGCCGCGCGATCCCGGCCCCGCGCCCGAGAAGTTCGCCACTCCCGGCGTCGTCACCATCGAGGCCCTCGCCAAGGACCCGTACAAGGTCCCCGCCAACCGCCAGATCAAGACGCTCGTCTTCATCGCCGACAGCAAGCCCGTGCTCGTCCTCGTCCGTGGCGACGACCAGCTGAACGAGGCCAAGTTCATGGCCAAGACCGGCGCCATCGAGGCGCGGCCGGCCGACGCCAAGAACCCGGCCGACCTCGTCCACTTCACCGCCCTCGGCGCCATGCCCGGCTCCCTCGGTGCCGTCCGCAACGTGCCTGTCGGCTGGAAGGTCCTCGCCGATGAACGCCTCCGGGGCGCCAACGGCATGACCACCGGTGCGAACGAGGACGGCTTCCACCTCCGCGACGTCTCGATGGACCGCGACATCCAGGTCACCGAGTGGCACGACCTGCGGACGGTCACGGCCGGCGAACCGTGCGCCAAGTGCGCCAAGCCGCTGAAGATCCGCCGCGCCATCGAGGTCGGCCATGTCTTCAAGCTCGGCACCAAGTACAGCGTGCCGCTCAACGCCACCTTCCTCGACGAGGCCGGCCAGCGCGCCCCGCTCGTGATGGGCTGCTACGGCATCGGCGTCACCCGCACGCTCCAGGCCGTCATCGAACAGGGCAACGACAAGGACGGAATCGTCTGGCCCGTGAGCGTCGCGCCCTACCACGTCTGCATCACCCCGCTCGCCGTCGCGGCCGACAGCCCGGCGATGAAGCTCGCCGAGCAGCTCTACGCCGAGCTCACGCAGGCCGGATTAGAGGTGATCATCGACGACCGTGACGAACGTCCCGGCGTGAAGTTCAAGGACAGCGAGCTCGTGGGCTTCCCCATCCGCATCGGCCTCGGAGAGAAGTCCCTCGCGAAGGGCGAGGTCGAGATCAAACCCCGCTCCGGCGCGCTCCGGTCGGTGAAGACCGAGGACGCCGCAGCCGACGTCATCGCCTGGGTGAAGGCCGAGAAGGCCAAGCTGGCCTGACGATCCGCGAGGAACGGGACCGGCCGCGTTCCGGCGGCATCTTCCCGGATGGCGCCTTGGATCCGCGATGCCCCCCGTGACGTCGCGGATCTTCTGCGGGATGCTCGCCGCCGATGGACATCACCACCACGCGACACGGACTGCGCCTCAGCCAACACGGAGTGGTCATCAGCGAGATGCGCACGTCGGCGGGGCCGACCCATAGCGTCTTCGACGTGCTCGCCGCGCTGATCCTGGTCCTGGCGCCACAAGGCCGGGTCGGCGTCCTGGGCTTCGCGGGGGGCGGCATGATGGCCCCGTTGGCCGCGCTGGGCGTGGACCGTATGATCGATTCAGTGGACCTCGACCACGAGTCCCACGCCTTGTTCTGCCGGCATTGCCCGGCCTGGGCAGGACGTGTCGCCTGGGAACACGCCGATGCCGAGGCCTGGCTACGGCGGCAACCGTCCGATTTCAGCCTGCTCATGGACGACCTCTCGGTCCCGTGCGACGGCGATGTGACCAAGCCGGCGATCTCATGGGAGGTGTTGCCTGGAGCGATGAGGAGCCGGCTCCGGACCGGTGGCATCACGGTCGCGAACCTCCTTCCTCCGTCCGGCGGACCTTGGGAACCCGCTCTCTCGAAGATGGCCCGCGGTTCCGGGACCGCGCGGATCATCCATCTCGACGACTTCGTGAACCGCATCCTCGTCGCGGGCGACGACCTGCCGTCCGCCCGATGGATTGGATCGGGGCTGCGCGTGGGGCTTCGGCGGATCGGTTCCCGCCAAGCCGGTCGTATCCACGTCCGCGCTCTCCGGTGAGGCCGGATGGCAGCGCCGGACACGGATCCGGTGCGGACGTCCGGCGGTCCGTTTGGAGCGATGCCGCCCCGGCCTACGTCCGGCTTGCGGCTTGAACGGCTGTAACCGGAGCGTAACCTTCTGGTCACACTCGCCATGGATCGCACCCTGTTCTTCCCCGTCGCCCTAGCGCTGGCCCTCCAGGCCGGCGCTGCGACGCCGCCGAAACATCCGGCAGACATCTACCAGACGACGAACGTCTGGACGCTCCACCTGCGCTTCACCGCGGACCAATGGAAGGCCATGGAACCGAAACGCGCGGAAGGGGCAGGTGGCGGCGGCGGGTTCGGGTTCCGTCCGCCGGCGGGCGGCGAGGGCCGGGACTCGATGCTCCAAGGCGCGCCGGGCAAACGGAACGGGCTCTCGTCGTCGATGATGGGGCTCGAGTTCGAGTACGTTCATGCCGACCTGGATTTCGGCGGGGTGCAGCTCAAGGACGTCGGCGTCCGGTACAAAGGCAACGGCACCTACATGGAGTCGCAGGGCGGGGACAAGCGTCCGCTGAAGATCGACCTGAACCGCTATGTCAAAGGCCAGAAGCTCGCGGGCCACACCACCCTCGACCTCCAGAACAACACGACCGACGCTGCGATGATGAACGACGCGCTCGGCTACCGTCTGTTCCGCGACGCCGGAGCCCCGGCGCCGCGGACGGCGTACGCCAAGGTCTACGTGGATGCCCCGGGCGCCCACACCAACCGCTACTTCGGCCTGTACACGCTCGTCGAGAACGTCGACGCCCATTTCGCCAAGCAACGCTTCGGGTCGAAGGACGGCTTGGTGCTGAAGCCCGTCACATCGCGCCTGTTCTCCGATCTTGGTGATGATTGGGCGAGATACGAAGGACCGTACGATCCGAAGACCAAGCCGACCGCGGCGCAGAAGAAGCGGGTGATGGAGCTGGCGAAGTTCGTGTCGCACTCGGACGACGCGGAGTTCGCGAAACGTTTCGGGGAGTTCGTGGACGTCCAGGCGTTCGCGCGCTTCATGGCGGTGACCGTCTGGCTCTCCAACTTCGACAGCGTGCTCGACATGGGGCAGAACTTCTACGTCCACATCGACGCAGGCACGGGCAAGGCCACGTTCATCCCTTGGGACCTCGACCACTCTTTCGGGACCTTCGGCATGAAGGGCACGCAGGATGAGCGCGAACAGCTGAGCATCTGGCATCCGTGGACCGGCTCGAACCGATTCTTGGAGCGGGCGTTCGCGGTCGAGACCTTCCGCGACGCCTACCGCGCGGAGCTCGGGCGCATCAACAAGACGGTCGCGCGGCCGGAGCGCTTGAGCGCGCAGGTGGACGAGGTCGCCGCGGCCACGCGCGACGCGGTGAAGGAAGAAGGCGAGGAGAAGGCCCGGCGCTTCGAGCAATCCGTCGCCGGCGAGGTCCCGACACCGGGAGCCACGCGCGGCGACTTCCGCGGGCCTCCGTCCGGCGGCGAACGTCCCCGGCCGGAAGGCCAGCCCGGCGGCGGCGATGGCCCGCGCAGGCGCGGCGGTGGAGGCGGGTTCGGTTTCGGTGCGTCGAAGCCTCTGAAGGCGTTCGTCGTCGCCCGCAGCGCGTCGGTCGGCGACCAGCTTGCCGGCAAGTCGAAGGGCAAGGAGGTCCAGGACCGGATGTTCGGCGGCGGCGGCCCGGGTGGACCCGGCCGCGGCGGCTTCGGTCCGGGGAATTTCTTGGCGGCACCGATTCTCGCTCTGGCGGACAGCGACCGGGACGGGAAGGTGCAGCCCTCGGAGTTGCGGGCGCTCGGCGCTCGCTGGTTCACGGAGTGGGATGTCGACAAGGAAGGCGAACTGCGGCAAGCGCAGGTCAGCAAGGGGCTCAACACGGCGTTCCCGCCTCCGCCCGGACTGGATGGACCTCCCGGCGGCGGCGGCTTCGGTCCCGGGAACTTCGTGGGGCCGGCACTCCTCGCCGCGATGGACCTGGACAAGGACAAGGCGGTGTCCAAGGCGGAGTTTCTCGGGGCGTTCGAGAAGTGGTCGATCGCCTGGGACACCGATCGGAAGGGCTACCTCGACGAAGACAAGATCAAGGCGGGCTTGAACCAAGCGCTGGCCCAACCGGGCGGACCTGGCGGACCCGGCCGGCCGGGAGGTCAGGGCGGAGGGAGGTGAGGTCGTCGCGCGGAGGCCGGCATCCTGGGTGCGAGGCCTTCCGATGTTTCCGCTTGTGCCGGCCGCCGCGGTGGACGACAAGTGCTTGCCGCTCTCGTGCGGCCCCGATCTTTTGATTTTCCCTGCCCGGTTCGTGTATCGAGGCAACTGTCCTTCGACCTTGTAACAAAACACGGGAGCGCCAAGACGGTGCTATAAACAGCCGCCAGGCCTTAACTGGAAGGCGAACGTTGCCCGTTGCTCCCACCTAGTCCTCAGGTAGAAGGAACTGTCTCCCACGGCCAGGGCGGGGATTTTCGTTCCGCGGGCTTGGAAGCCCGCCGCCCGTTGGCAGAGGCTCAGCCGTGGCTCAGGCCGACCTTTTCATCGCTCCCGTCCAGCCGGCCCCCGCGTCCGCGGAGGAGCCGGGTCCCGCGGCCTACGCGACGAGCGCCCCGCTCGCGGCGCGGATGCGGCCGCGCGACCTATCCGAATACGCGGGCCAATCCCACATCCTCGCCCCCGGCCAGCTGCTGCGCCGCGCCATCGAGGCCGACCGCGTCCAATCGCTGATCTTCTACGGCCCGCCCGGCACCGGGAAGACCTCGCTCGCCCAGATCATCGCGGCGCAGACCCGTGCGAGATTCGAGCGGTTGAGCGGCGTGGAGTCCAACGTCGCCGACATGCGCCGCGTGCTGTCCGGAGCGTCGAACCGCCTCCTGAACACCGGGCAGCCGACGCTGCTCTTCATCGACGAGATCCATCGCTTCAACAAGGCGCAGCAGGACGTCCTGTTGCCCGATGTCGAGAGCGGCGTGGTGAAGCTCGTCGGTGCGACGACCCATAACCCGTTCTTCTTCGTCAACTCGCCGCTCGTCTCGCGTTCGCAGGTCTTCGAGCTCCGGCCGTTGACCGAAACGGAGCTGCTCGGGCTGCTCCGCCGCGCGCTGGCGGACGGTGAGCGCGGCCTCGGCCATCTCCGGATCCGGGCGGACGCCGCCGCCTTGGCCCACATCGTCCGGGTCTCCGACGGCGACGCGCGCAAGGCGCTCAACTCCCTGGAGATCGCCGCGCTCACCACGCCGCCGGGGACGGACGGGGTCGTCCCCATCGACCTCGCGGTCGCCGAGCAGTGCATC
>JANNAJ010000750.1:0-13493 GCA_031384285.1 Verrucomicrobiota bacterium | reverse complement strand
GCGAAGTGGTACCAGAGATCGAGCCAGCGGCCGTGGGTGAGCTTGGAGAAGATGCTCGCCATGCCGACCGCGAGCGTGGCGGCGCCGCCGGTGCGTCCATAGAGCGACGTCTCGCCGACGTCCTTGGCGAGGGCGGCCATCGTCGCGGGATCCACGCTGAAGCCCGTGGCGGCGACCTTCGCGACGGTGTCCGCCGCGATCGCTGCGGCGTCGGGTCCGATGCCCTTGATGTTCATCGCCAGGTAGACGCCGGGATCCAGCGTGCAGGCCGCGACCAGCGCCATGATGGCGACCAGCGATTCGAGGCACATCGCCCCATAGCCGATCGGCCGCGCGTGGCTCTCGCGCGTGATGATCTTGGGCGTGATGCCGCTGCCGATGAGCGCGTGGAACCCGCTGATCGCGCCGCAGGCGATGGTGATGAAACAGAACGGGAAGAGCTTGCCCGGCACGACCGGCCCGGAACCGTCGGCGAATTTCGTCACCGCCGGCATGTGCAGCACCGGCAGCACCAGCAGCACGCCGAGCGCGAGGGCGATGATCGTCCCGAGCTTCATGAACGTGCTCAGGTAGTCGCGCGGCGCCAGCAACAGCCACACCGGGAGAACCGACGCCGCCACGCCGTACGCGATGATGCCCCACGCCAGCGGC
This sequence comes from Verrucomicrobiota bacterium, assembly GCA_031384285.1. Taxonomy (GTDB): domain Bacteria; phylum Verrucomicrobiota; class Verrucomicrobiia; order Limisphaerales; family UBA9464; genus CAIVQB01. The sequence continues at coordinate 12,842 of JANNAJ010000750.1, read as the reverse complement.
TCGGCGCCGAAGGTGAACAGCTTCGCGGCTTCGGGATGGCTGTGGACGTATTGTCCGCCCCAGACGGATCCGAGCAGCAGCGCCACGCCGATGACGGATGCCTCGAGCGTCCGGCCCGCGCGGAACCAGCGCAGATAGCCGCCCATCAGCATCGCGATGGGGATCGTCGCCCCGACGGTGAAGACGCCCCACGGGCTCTCGGCGAGCGCGTTGACCACGATGACCGCGAGCACCGCCAGCAGGATCACCATGATCATCAGGATGGCCACCAGGGCGAGTCCGCCGGCGAAGCCGTTCAGCTCCTCGCGCACCATCTGTCCCAGCGACTTGCCGTCCCGCCGCATCGAGGAGACGAGGATGACGAGGTCCTGCACCGCGCCGCCGAGGACCACGCCGATGAGGATCCACAGGGCGCTGGGCAGGTAGCCGAACTGCGCCGCGAGCACCGGACCGACCAACGGGCCCGGCCCGGAGATGGCGGCGAAGTGGTGGCCGAAGACGATCCACTTGTCGGTGCGGACGAAATCATGGCCGTCCTCGTGGACCTCGCAGGGCGTCGCGCGTCGGTCGTCCAGCATGAGCACCTTGGCAGCGAGCCACGCGGAGTAGAAGCGGTACCCGATCGCGTAGGTGCAGACCGCGGCGACGACGAGATAGGCGGACGAGATCGGCTCGCCGCGGCGCGTGGCGAGGACGAAGTAGGCGGACGCCCCGAGGCCGGCGACGGCCAACCAGACGAGCGTGCGGAGCAACGGCTTCATGGCCGCCGAAGCTATCAGGACGCCTGCGCCGCGGGAAGCACCAGCGCCGGCCGCTCCGCCTCCGCAGTGCTTCCGGGCGGTGACGCTCGTGGGTCAGGCTTCCGCAGCGGGCGCGACCGGTGCGGTCGGGCGGCGGCGGAAGAGCACGACGACGTTGCCGATGAGCGTGACCAGGTGGCTGCCGCTGCGCTCCGCGAGCTGCGGCGCGAGCACCTTCCGCTGGTCCTTGTGGTCGGCGAATTTCACCTTCACCAACTCATGGTCGGTGAGGGCTTGGTCGAGGGACTTGAAGAAGGCGTCGGTCAGGCCTGCCTTGCCGACCTTCAGCACGGCGTCGAGACGTTGGGCCCGGGATTTCAGGTCGCGGACCATCGCGTTGCCCAAGGGGGCGAGCGGGGAGACGGGTTCACTCATGGATCAAAGACGTTGGATCTTGGCGACGAGGCCGGTGGTGGATCGGCCCGGCACGAACGGGATGAAGACGATGCGGCCGCCGTGGCTTTCGACGGCGCGGCGCTCGTTCTGGTCGATGGTGTCGAGCGTGTAGTCTCCGCCCTTCACGTAGATGTCGGGCCGCGCGACGGACAGGAAATTCACGGCCCGCATCTCGGGGAAGATGCAGGTGGCGTCCACGCAGCCGAGGCCGGCCAGCACGCGGGCGCGGTCCGCCTCGGGATTGAGCGGACGCGACGGGCCCTTGAGCTGGCGGACGCTGTCGTCGCCGTTCACGCCGATGAGCAGCGCGTCGCCCAGGCTCCGCGCGCCTTCGAGATAGGTGACATGGCCCGTGTGCAGCAGGTCGAACACGCCGTTGGTGACGACCAACCGGCGGCCAGACGCGCGCAACGCCTCGCGCCACGCGGGCAGCGCGGCGAGGGACAGCATCTTGTCGGCGGAATCCATGGGCGCGGAAGCTGGTGGCCTCGGCGGCATTTTGCAAAACGTTCTTCGGCCCGGCCGCGGCGTGCGCGGCTCGCGACGGTCGAACCTTTCCGCTTTGCACCACGACGGACCGCCGCATCCTCCGCCGCATGAAGCGCTCGACCTCGTCGTCCAAGGAGATGCCCAACACCCGTCCTCCCATGGAGCGGATGATGCGGATCCACGCGCTCATCGCGGCCGGGAAGAACCCGAACGCCACCACGATGGCGCGCGAGCTGGAGGTCACCACCAAGACCATCCAGCGCGACCTCGAGTTCATGCGCGACCGGATGAACCTGCCGCTCGAGTACGTCGCGTCGGCCAACGGCTACCGGTACACCGAGGAGGTCGAGTCGTTCCCCACGCTGCAGATCAGCGAGGGCGAGCTCTTCGCGCTGCTCGTCGCCGAGAAATCGCTCCACCAATATCGCGGCACGCCCTTCGAGAAGCGGCTCGCCGGTGCCTTCCGCAAGCTCGCCCGATCGCTGCCCGACACCGTGTCGCTCAACCTCGCCGAGTGGGAGCAGACCATCTCCTTCCGCACCACGGCCGAGCCGGTGCTGAACCTCCCGGTGATGGACACCCTCGCCCTCGCCATGCAGAAGTGCCGCCAGCTCACCCTGAGCTACCGCAAACCCGGTGCCCGGTCGCCCGAGCAGCGCGTCGTCGACCCGTACCATCTGGCGAACGTGAACGGTGATTGGTACCTCTTCGCCTACGACCATCTGAGGAAAGACCTCCGCACCTTCGTCCCCGCCCGCATCGTCGAAGCGACTCCGACCGGCAAGACCTTCACGCGGCCGGCGAAGTTCGCGCTGGAGCGGCAACTGCGCGACAGCTTCGGCATCCACTCCAAGGAAGGCGACTACGCCGTGGTGCTGCGCTTCGCCGAGCGTGTGGCCGACTACATCCGCGAGAAGCGGTGGCATCCGTCGCAGGAGCTGATCGAGTTGCCGGGCGGCGAGGTCGAGCTGCGGCTGAAGCTCGGCAGCCTGCAGGAAGTCGAGCGCTGGGTCCTGGGATGGGGCGGCGCCGCCAAGGTGCTCGCCCCGCCTGAGCTGGCGACCGGCGTCCGGCAAGCGGCGGAACGGATCCTCGCGGGCGGATGACCGGGCAGATTCTTCCGCCACAGGCCCGCAGGTTGATTCGAGCCGGGCGCGCCCGAGGCGACGGACATCCGCGCCACCGGTCGTTTCGGCGATAGGACGCCAGGCCTCCCGCCTGCGCGATCGACAGGCCGAGACAGCAGACGACCGCGCAACAACCCCCTTGCGAGAACAGTCCATCCAAACAGGGCCGGCCCAGAGCAAGGCTGAGCTAAAATGCCGCGAGCTCAATTTGTGGAAAACCTAATGATTTTAGATTGTGTTTTGTGTTGACGAGGTTTTTCCTTATCTTTTATAGGTATCGCACACAAATCACCCACGTCTTCCGAGCATCGATGAACAGCGAACCTCATCACGACCAATCAAATCCTTAGCTTCGGTTTCCTGTCCCCTAACACCACAACAATGGCATCTGTTCAATTATGAAGCACAAGCTCCTCCAAATTACTGCGTTTGTCTCAACGGCGATCGCTTGCCCAACCCTGCGCGCTGACGAACCATCGCTTGGCACGTTGGTTGGCATGGCGAAGACATTCTACAACACCGCCACAGGTTTCATCGGTTCCACGACGGTGACTCCGCACTACGCATTGCACCACTGGAGAAGGAGTTGGTGGGGGACCTATCGGGACCAGAACTGGAACCAAACCTACAAATGCGATCGATCTTTGGTGACCGGGGCATATGTCTACACAACCGACGAAATCAACTGGTCAACAACAGGGAGTTCTGAGGTCCACCATAGCAACCCGTTCATCCTGAACAATCTCGCCAAATGGAACTACCGATGCGACCGTTCGGTGGTCAATCTTGACGGGACGGTTTCCACCTATATCTATAACGGTTTGGAAACATTCACACTTGCCGTTTGGGCTGGCTCAGTGGTCAAAACTGGCTTCTTCCCGACAAGCGGACCGTACGAAGTATGGATCAAACAGATCCGGACACCGATCTCCGGGGACTGCAACCCTCCTGTCGGGGTAGCATCGCCTTACATATACGCCACGATGATCGCCGAAACAGGTACGCAGTTTGCGTCACCGGGCTATCTGAACCACGACTACAACTGGGTTCCCCGGGTATGGATCGGCGGCCCTTGGGACTACTGACAACGGCCCGCATATGAACCTTGCTACCAAACACCGTATCTGCGGCCTGGTGTTGGTCTTGGCATTTCTTTTCTGCCTCTTCGGCTTGCGCCGCAAGACGACGACAGAATCAAGCCTGAGCGACCTCCCGCGCGAGACCACGAACGCGGCCTCGTCCCGGTCAAGCGTTGGCAATGCGCGTGTGAACAGGGATGCACAAGCCGGGACGCCGATCAAGCAGCGGCCAGGCCTCCCGCCGGAGCATCGCGGTGACACGCGACGTGCCTTGGGCGACGCGATTCGATCCCTGCGCCACATATCCGAGATCGCCGAGAAGGTCCCGGCAGAAAAACGCACGATTAAAACCCAGTTGGTAGGTCTCGGTCACAAGATCTTCATCGATGACTGGAATCTGGCCGCCTTGCGCGATCCGGGTCTTGACCGGGACGCAGGACCAAAGGCTTTGCAGGAAGCGATGGATCCGATGGTAGGGGACGTGTCTTCGACAATTGACCGGTGGCTGGATGCTTCCCAGACCGATGTGCACTCAGTTCCGTCGCCCGCAGAGAATCCGGAGGACCGATTGCGCGCCCACTACGAAATACGGATCGCGAGCGAGCAGGTTCCCGGCTTCAAGGAGATCACGTCGGTGCTCGGCCGACACGCGGAGTTGGAAGCCCTGTACCGATCGGACGCGGTCAAGGACGCGTGGACGTTCGCGGCGCTGCTGGGCGAGATGCAGGATTGGGAACGTGCCGAAGAGAAGGCCAGAGAGGCCGACAATAGCAGGGCTGCCCAAAAGCCCCTGGGCCAGACGGATGAACAGCACGCCGCCTACAGGGAGGTGTTGGCGAAGCACTCGGCCATGGTGCTCTCAGAGTTGAAGCAGCAGGACGCCATTTTGGCGTCGGCCTACGGCGAACTGTTCGAGTGGAGGTTTCGCGAACTGCACCAAATCCAAGATGCCAAGCTGATGCTTTCCGAGATCGCCCTTCACCCGCTCACCGGTTTCTCGCCTGTCGACCTAGGGATCCCGGGCAGGTAAGGGGCCCGGGCACGTCTCCACGAGCCCACTGGACGGAAGTCCTCGGCTGACGCGACACCTCCCGGGATTTTTGCCGGGGGCTGCCCAGCGGCGGCCGCGGTTCACATCCACGCGGATAGTCGCGCCGAATGCCAGATCTGGCCGCCTGAAGGACGACGCGGGTGCCCTGATGTCTCAGGCTCCTATGCCCTTTCCGGCGACGGCGCTCGCGGACGGGTCCGCCAGTGCCCCAACCGCAGCGTCCCGGCTCAGAGTCCGAGCTTCTGGAACCGGTTCTCCACTTCTTTCAGGTGGAACTCGATGGAGCACAGCTTCTCGAGCTCACCCGGCGCGAAGTGGGCGGCGACCTCGGCATCCGACCGCAGCACTTCCAAGAAATCAGCGTCGTCGCGGCCGGCGTGCTTCACCTCCCAGGTCTTCATCGCGTTGCGCTGCACGAGCGAGTAGGCGTCCTCGCGGGTCAGGCCCTTGCGGATGAGCGCGAGCAGCACGGTCTGGCTGTTCCACATGCCGAGGCTCAGGCCGAGATTCTTGCGCATGTTCTCGGGGTAGACCAGCAGGCCGTCCATCAGGCGCGTGAGCAGGCCGAACATGTAGTCGAGCAGCGTGCACGAATCGGGGAAGATGATGCGCTCGACGCTGCTGTGGCTGATGTCGCGCTCGTGCCAGAGGGCGACGTTCTCCATGGCGGCGACGGAGTTGCCGCGCAGCACCCGGGCCAGGCCGGTGAGACGTTCCCAGGTGATCGGGTTGCGCTTGTGCGGCATCGCGCTGCTGCCTTTCTGGCCCTTGGTGAAGGGTTCCTCGGCCTCCAGGACCTCCGTGCGCTGGAGATGACGGAACTCGACGCCCCAGTGCTCGAAGCCCGCGCCGACGAGGGCGAGGCAGTTCATGAACTCGGCGTGGATGTCGCGCTGCACGACCTGCGTGGCGATGGTGGCGGGCCGCAGGCCCAGCGCGAGGCAGACCTGCTCCTCGACGTCGGGAGAGAGGTGCGCGTTGGTGCCGACGGCACCGGAGAGCTTGCCGACGGCGACGACCTCGCGGACGTGCCGCAACCGCGACAACGCGCGGGAGAACTCCTCGTGCATCAGCGCCAGCTTGAGCCCGAATGTCGTGGGCTCGCCGTGGATCCCGTGGCTCCGGCCGATGCAGGGCGTCAGCTTGTGCTCCTTGGCCCGCCGGGCGATCACCGGCAGCAGCGTCTCGACATCCCGGATCAGGATGTCCGCGCTCTGGACCATCTGGACGGCGAAGGCGGTGTCCACGATGTCGGAACTGGTGAGGCCGAAGTGCAGCCATCGGCTCGCCCGGTCGTCGATCTGCTCGGCCACCGCGGTGGTGAAGCCGATCACGTCGTGGTTGAGCGTCTTCTCCAGCTCCTTCGCCCGTTCGGTGAGCGCCTGGGTGTCGGCGAAGCACTTCTCGGCGCCGGCCTTCATCTTGGCCAGATCGGCAGCGGGCACGATGCCGGCCCGGGCGAGGGCTTCGCTGGCGAGCATCTCGATCTGGAGCCAGATCTTGAGGCGGTTCTCGTCGGTCCAGATGGCCCGCATCTCGGGCCGCGAATAGCGTTGGATCATCGGCCGAAGAAACTACCGGCCGCGACGGATCGGAGTCGAGTCCGGGCGCGGGCCCCCGCCGTCGGGTGCCCTCAGCGCTTCGCCATCCGGTCGCGCGCGGTCTGGAGGACCTGCTTCTCACGTTCGGTGAGGCTCTGCAGGCCGTGCGCGGCGATCTTGTCGAGGATGGGATCGACTTCGCGGCTGATGTAATCCGCGTCGTCCGCCACCGGCGCGGCCTTCGGAGCGGAGGTCGCGACGAAACGCGGCGTGAGGACCGGGGCCATCGGCCGGCTCTTCGGCCGCCTTTGGAACCGCGAGGCCAGACCTTGCCACGGGAGCGGCATCAGCTCGTCATGCCAGCGGGCCCGGAAGAAGAAGACCGCGGCGATGATCCCGCCGAGATGGGCCGCATGGGCCACGGCACCGCCGCGCTCGGGCACCAAGGTGAAGAACACCGCGATGCAGACCTCCGCGATCAGGATGACGCGCGCCTTCACCGGCACGACGAAGAAGACCAAGAACTCCGCCTCCGGCTGGAGCAGGCAGAACAGCGCGACCAGGGCCATCACACCGGCCGAGGCGCCGAGGACCGGCCCGCCGAACCAAGCCGGGAGCTGCCACGCCAAGAGCAGCTGCAACAACCCGCCGAAAACGCCCGCCCCGAGGTACAGCAGCAGGAAGCGCCACGGCCCCGTGACGGTCTCGATGAAGCGGCCGCAGAACCAGAGTCCCAGCAGGTTGCCCACGAGATGCATCAGGCCGCCGTGGAGGAACTGGAACGTGAGGAGCCGCCAGACCTCTCCCTGTTGGATGCCTTCGACGCTGAGCATCAAGTGCCCGACCATGCCGGACCTGAAGTAGACTTCGTCGACTTGGGTCGCCGCGAACACGACGACCAACGCGGACATGATCCAGACCGTCATGGACCACGGGGCGCGGGACCCGGGGTCCCTCATGTAATCTCGGTCGGCGAGCACGAGCTGAAGCTAGTCGGAGACGGCACGAATTCAACGGCCTGTTTCACCGCCCGGGCGGCGACGCCGGAGGCGGCTCGAACTCCAGCGGCTTCACGTCCATGAAGTTGAGGCAGAGCAGCCCGCCGACCAGCCCGCCGAGGTGCGCGAGGTGGGCGACGTTGCCGAAAGGCAGGACCGTCCCGGCCATGCTCATCAGCGCGGTGCCGAGCAGGAGGAACTTCGCGCGCATCACGACCGGGAACAGGAACAACAGGCGCAGCTCCATCGGTTCCTCCGCGTAGATCGCGCACAGCGCCGCGAGCAGCCCGCACAGGCCGGAGGATGCGCCGACCACCGGATGGCCGAAGATGCGCGGCGAAAGCATCGCCCCCATCAAGTGCACCGCCCCGCCGAACGCGCCGCTGCCCAGGTAGAGCAACGTGAACCGCTTGGCGCCGATGGTGTCCTCCAGGACCGGTCCGAGCGAATGGAGGAACAGCAGGTTGAAGCCGAGGTGCATCCAGCCGCCGTGCATGAACTGGTAGGTGATGAACTCCCACCACGCGCCTCCGGCGAGACCGCGCAAGCTGAGCGCGAGGTTGTCCGGCAGCGCGAAACGGCGTTCGACCAGATACACCACGAGGTTCAGCACGATGAGCACCGCGGTGGCCGATCGCCACGACAGCGGCGGCGGGCCCGATGCTTTCGACGTTTCTTGGGTGGATCCTCTCATCCGGGTCGGTGATCAGACCGTTCAGCCGAGCTGTTCCAGCTCGGCGCGGACGAGTCCGGTGAGCGGCGCCAGCGTCTCCCGGGTGAAATCGAAACGGCAACCGGCCGCGGCGAAGAGCTCCGGCAGAGGACGCGAGCCGCCGAGCGCGAGGCCGGCCTTGTAGTCGGCGAGCGCCTTCGGCTGATCGGCCTTGGCGTTCGCCCAGACCTGCAGCGCGCCGAGCTGCGCGATCCCGTATTCCACGTAGTAGAAAGGGTAGAGGAAGATGTGCAGCTGCTTGTGCCAGAGATCGGTCCGGGCGGCCTCGCAGCCGGACCAATCGACGTCGCCGCCGAAGCGGTCCATCAACGCCAGCCACGCGGCCCGACGCTCGTCGCGGGTGTGGCCGTGATGCGTGTAGATCCAGTGCTGGAAGGCGTCCACCGTCGCGATCCAGGGGAACACGCCGACGATGCCTTCGAGATGGACGCGGCGGGCGCGCTTGGCGTCGGCCTCGCTGTAGAAGACGTCGAGGTGCGGCGCCGCGAGCAGCTCCATCGCCATCGAGGCGACCTCGCAGAACTCGATCGGCGCGCCGCGGTAGGCGTAGAGGTCCTCGTCCCGGGTCGCCAGCGCGTGGAAAGCGTGGCCGGCCTCGTGCAGGATCGTCTCCACGTCGCGCTGGAGCCCGACGGAGTTCATGAAGATGAACGGCAGGCGGGATTCGCTGAGCGTGCTCTGGTAGCCGCCGGGCGCCTTGCCCTTGCGGTTGTCGAGGTCGAGCAACCGGAGCTCGCGCATCGTCGCGAACCCGCGCGCCAGCTCCGGGTCGAGCCGGTCGAAGATGGCCTGGCTCCCCTGCTCCATCTGCGCCGTGTCGGCGAAGGGCTTCAACGGGGGCCGGTTGAGCGGATCCACCGAGAGGTCCCACGGCCGCAACCGGTCGACACCGAGCTGCTGTTTCCGCCGGGCCTGCTGGGCACGGAGCACGGGCATCACCTCGGCGGCGATGGCGTCGTGGAAGCGTCCGCAATCTTCCGGCGTGTAGTCGAAGCGGCCGCGGAGCTTGAAGGCGTAGTCGCGGTAGTTGTCGAAGCCGGCGTTCTTGGCGATCTGTTGGCGCAGGCGGATGAGCCCGTCGAGCAGCTCGTCGAACTTGTCCGCCTCGACCACGCGGCGGCCGGCGACGAGCTTCCAGGTCTCTTCGCGGAGACCGCGGTCGGGTTCCTCCTGGAAGCGGCCCATCGCGGGCAAGGTCTTCTCCTCGCCGCGGAACTTCACGGTGAGCGAGCCGACCAGCTTGTTGTACTCGTTGCCGAGCTTCGCCTCCTCGGTCTCCAGCGCCACGTTCTCGTCGCGGTAGAGCTCCACGCGGAGCCGGGTGTCGCGGTCGAAGACCTCGTAGCGCGCCTCCGGCAACTGCGCCCGGAGCGGATGCGCCAGATAGAGCTGGGCGAGCTTGAACTGACGGGGCTTCAGCTCCGGCTCGATCTTCTCGACGAAATGGAGATACGCCTTCTCGGCCTCCGGGCTGTCCGTGTGGCAGGTCATCGCGATGTAGCGCTTGGCCCCTTCTTCATCGAGGGCCGCGCCCAGCTCGCCGCCGTCCAGGATCCACCGCTCCAGCGCGTCCAGCGTGGTCGCCTGCGCGGCGCGGACTTCCAAGGCGTCGAACAAGGGTGCTACCTGCGCCCAATCGCCGAGGTCGATGGCGGCGGGCACGAAACGGCGCGGCGTGTGGACGGGCAGATCGGTGAACGGCAGCAGACTCATGGCGGCGGAAGGTGCGGGACAGTCCCGGCGGGGGCAAGTTCACGCCACCTTCTCGTCCGGTCCCGATCGGCAGGCCGGTGCGGTCCGGAGAAGTCCCCGCCGAGCGATTTTTCCCGACTCACCCCAGACACACCCAACGCAAGACGAGGACCTCACCCGACCGCACCGCCGCCCATCAGGGCTTCGACAACGACGCCCGTATGGGGCTGTTGCCGCGGATATATTTGTGGCAGCTCACGCAGCTGAAGGTCATCTGCGTGTACGCCAAGGTCGCAGCATCGATGTTCTTGGACTTCGCCGCATCGACCAAGGCATCCGCGTGACGCCGGAACTCGACGGTGAACAGCTCGTATTCCGGCGTCTGCCGCGCCTTCCAACCGCTCAACTGGCTCAGCTTCACCAGTTGCAGCGCGTTGGTCCGGATGACCCCGAAGTCCTGCAACGCGATGCCTCGCAGCACGAACTGCGAATGCAGCAGCTTGTGCTGCATGATCTCGCCGGTCTCGCGGTCCTCGGCGGCGACACCCCGCAGGGCAGGCACGGCCAAGGCGGCGGACAGCGCCAAAGCGAGGCGGAAGGTCTGTGCGGAGGTGTTCATAAAGCGGTTCGTTCCGGAGCCACCCTAGCTGCCGATCAGCCGGATACCTAACGCCGCTTGTCCAAGATCCGCCCTTTCTTGGGGAAAGTCACCGGTGCAGCACGATGCCGATGCGCCGCCAGCGTTCCGTGAACTCGGCATGGGTGAGCCGCGTGCGCCCGGACATCGGGTCGCCAACCACCACCATGGTGTCCGTCACCTCCAACACGCAGAGCCAGTGGTCCAGCAACATGCCCAACTTCACGATCACCAGCGTCGGGCCGAGGCCGCGGAGTTCCGCCACGTCGCGGAACTGCCTGAAGTCAGCGCGCAGACCGTCGCTTCCGTAGCGTTTGCGGAGCGCCTGGGCCAACACGTCCGGCGGCGTGCCGGTGGCAGGGCTGGTGCGCGCGAGCACGGCCAGTTCTCCCTCTTCCGCAGGCAGACCGAGCTTCCGCAGTCCCGTCACCGCTGCGGCCGGGCCGCAGGTGTAGTCGGTGTTCTGCCGGCACACGCCGTCGGCGCCCATCTGCGTCTGGAGCGCGGCGAGCTTCGCGCGGCTCAACCCCACCGCGAGGCACGGCCATACGCACACGTAGAAGGCCGCCACCGCGGCCAAGGCGGCGAGCGCCCACCGGTCGCGCCGGCCCGGCAACCGCGGGATCAGCGTCGCTAGGACCATCGCCACGACGGTGCCCATGAGGAACGATTTCCAACGCCCCACGAAGATCCACGCGAGTGCCGGATGCAGCGCCCAGTCCGGCCGCCGTATGGCGACGGCGAAAGCCACGATCACCGCGAGCGGCATCACATAGCCCACGAGCCACCACCCGCGCGGCAACCGCGAACAAGCCAGCCCCACGCCCGCGCTCAGCAGCACGGTCAGGACAGCAAGCGGAGTCTCCAACCAAGCATCCATGGAACGGGAGGAATGTCCGCCGTCATGGACCAGGAAGCAAACCCGGCGCTAGGTCGAAGCCCACCCCAGCGCCCCGCGCGCCGCCCGCATGCCCGTCGCGAAGCTTCCTTGCATCAGGTACCCGCCTGTCGGCGCCTCCCAGTCGATCATCTCGCCGGCGACGAACACGCCCGGCAGCCGACGCACCATGAGCGCCCCGTCCAGCTCGCTCCACCGGACGCCTCCCGCGGACGAGATGGCCTCGGCCAACGGTCGCGGTCCGAGTAGAAGCACCGGACAATGCTTCACCGTCGCGGCCAATGCTTCGGCCGAGGTGAACTCCCCCTGCCCCGGCAGATTCCCCAAGAGGGCGAAAGCCGCGTCGCACAGACGCCACCGCGAGCGGGCTTCAGCCAAGAAATCGCGCCGCGCCGTGCCCAGCTTCTTCACGAGCTGTTCGACGGTGTGGGACGGCTTGAAGTCGATGACCAGTTCCGGCTCCGGCATCGCGCGCAGCGCCGAGCCGAGTTGGTAGATCACGCCGCCTTCCAATCCGTAGCGGGTGACCAGCAGTTCGCCCACCGCCGTGATCCCGCCCGCGCGTGCCGTGATGTTCTTCAGCGGCTTGCCCTCCGCCGCCGCCAGCACGGCCGGCGGCCACGCGACTTCCCAGCCGCAGTTCGCCGATTCCAGCGGCGCGACCGCCACGCCCAAGGAGTCGAGCACCGGGATCCATCCGCCATCGGAACCCGTCTCCGGCCACGAGCCACCGCCGAGGGCCAGGACCACCGCGTCCGCTTCGAAGGTGACCGGTCCGTTCTCCGCCCCGAAGTCCACCGACCAGCGCGGACCCGGCCGCAGGCCCGTCCAACGATGGCGCAAGGCGAATTTCACCCCGACGGCGCGCAGCCGCTGCACCCAACGGCGCAACAACGGCGCGGCCTTCATCTCTCGGGGATACACCCGCCCGCTCGTCGCCGCGAAGGTCTCCACCCCGAGCTCCGCCGCCCACCGCCGCAACGCCTCGGCATCGAAGTCCGCCAGCAGCGATGCCCACAGATCCTCCGGCTGACCCGGACCGGTGTAGCGCGCGGCAAAGCGGGCGGACGGCTCGGTGTGGGTGAGGTTCAGGCCGCCGCGACCGGCCACGAGGAATTTCCGGCCGACCGACGGCTTGGCGTCGAACAAGGTCACCGACGCGCCGCCTGCCGACGCCACTTCCGCGGCGCGCAAACCCGCCGGACCGCCGCCGATGATCGCGATGTCGATTCCGGACGAGAACAGGGTCCGTCCCGCCGCGCAACGCCCCAACCTCCGGCTTCCCCGATGGCCCCACTCTACCTACTCTCCGCCCATGACCTCCCCGTCGCGCTCTCCGGTTCTCGGCCTCTCCAGGCTCCTCGTCGTCCTGCTGGCCTTCACCTCCCTCGCCATGATCTC